>CAXNKP010000165.1:0-5735 GCA_964202815.1 Stagnihabitans sp.
AATTTCAGCGACACGGTTCATCGCAGCGGCAGCGGCAGCGACGCGGCGCAACAGGTCGGGGCTGAGCGTGGCCCCCTTGAAGCCGTCAGGGTATTCTTCGGCGATAAAGGCGGTCGTGATGTTGCCAGAGGTGAAGCGCGGGTGATCCAGCACGGCGGCGACAAAGGGCAGGTTGTGGCCGATGCCTTCGACTTCGAAGGTGTCCAGCGCCAGACGCATTTCTTCAATCGCGGCAGCGCGGGTCGGGGCCCAAGTGCACAGTTTGGCGATCATCGGGTCGTAATACATCGAAATTTCGCCACCTTCGAACACACCCGTATCATTGCGCACGATGCCGCCACGTTCGGTGGCACCTTCAACAGGCGGGCGATAGCGGGTGAGGCGGCCGATGGAGGGAAGAAACTTGCGGTAAGGGTCTTCGGCGTAAAGACGGCTTTCCATGGCCCAGCCGTTGATTTTGATGTCCCCTTGGGCAAAGGGCAGCTTTTGTCCATCGGCCACGCGGATCATCTGTTCGACCAGATCAATCCCCGTGATAAGTTCACTCACCGGATGTTCCACCTGCAAGCGGGTGTTCATTTCTAGGAAAAAGAAATTCCGGCTGCCATCCACGATGAATTCCACCGTGCCAGCCGAGGTATAGCCCACGGCACGGGCCAAGGCGCAGGCCTGCTCGCCCATGGCCTTGCGGGTGGCAGCATCAAGGAAGGGGGAAGGCGCTTCCTCGATCACTTTTTGATTGCGCCGCTGGATCGAACATTCGCGTTCGTGCAGGTAGACTGTGTTGCCGTGCTGGTCGGCCAGAACCTGAATTTCGATGTGACGGGGTTGGGTGACGAACTTTTCAATGAAAATGCGGTCGTCCCCGAACGAGGCTGCGGCTTCGTTTTTGGAAGACTGGAAACCCTCGCGCGCCTCAGCCGCGTTCCACGCAATCCGCATCCCCTTGCCGCCGCCACCGGCCGAGGCTTTGATCATGACCGGATAGCCAATCTCACCCGAGATTTTCACTGCTTCGTCGGCATCTGCGATGATGCCCATATAGCCGGGCACAGTGGAAACCCCCGCCGCTTGGGCGATTTTCTTGGACGTGATCTTGTCGCCCATCTGTTCGATGGCCGAGGACGGCGGGCCGATGAAAACCACACCTGCAGCTTCCAAAGCCGCCGCAAAGGCGCGGTTTTCGGATAGGAAGCCGTAGCCGGGGTGCACTGCTTGCGCGCCCGTTGCGCGGACAGCCTCTAGGATTTTGTCGATCACGATATAGCTTTGGGCGGCAGGCGCAGGGCCGATGTGATAGGCCTCGTCCGCCATTTTAACATGCAGCGCACCCCGGTCAGCGTCGGAATAGACAGCCACGGTCTTGATGCCCATCTTGCGGGCGGTCTTGATCACGCGGCAGGCAATCTCGCCGCGATTGGCGATCAGGATCTTGGTGAACATGGGCATTCCTTCGCGATTATGCTTGCCGCTGACGCGGTCGCAAGACGATTATTTGGGCGGGGCGCGTGCATCTTAATCTTCCCAATCCTCGTCGCCGCCGCCCAAGGCGTCGGGGGCGTCTTCGGCGAAGACTTCGGGAAAGGACGCGCGCGCGCGCGCGGCGTCAATTTTCAACAGGGCGTCATAAGAGGCGGGGTTGAACGGGTCTTCGGCGGGCACCACCTCACGGCCGAAAAGCCACGACAGGCGACCCGCATCCAGATTGCCGCGCTCAAAGGGGTCTTCGCCGAAATACTGCCAAAGGGCCGCCATAAAGCCGGCATCGGCCATCCGGTCCACATGTTTGCGGTCACGAAAGCGTTCGCGCTTGGTGATCTTCGTCGCACCCTCTTTCATATTGGCGCGCCGGATGACGAATTGAAAATCAGACCCCGGCAGACGCCCAGGAAAGCCACGGTGTTTCAGCATAAGCCAGACTTTCTTATAGGGGCAGTCTTTCTAAAGAGGTGCGCGTGGCGCATTCAGAACATCTCCCATTGGCAAACGCCATCTTCGATCCTGTAGGAATTGAAGAATTGCGTTGCTTCAGGATCGTCCTCGCCCAAGGGCACATCGCGGTCAGAAAGCGAGATGATGATTTCGGCCGGTTTTGGGCCCTCCTTGGGCAAGTTTTTCAGCGCAAAGGTAGTGCACAGGTGGTCCATATCACTGCCTGCGGTATCGGCATCAATGCTGCCCCCATCCCTTGCGATGGCAGGGGCCAAAAAGCGAAACCGCAGCGCAGGGCCATCATTGCCAGGCACGTTCGACACGGCTTCCAGCAAGGTCACGGCTTGGCCCGAGGGCACGTCAATGGCCTCGCTCGCCCAAAGGGGCAGCGGCAGCAAGATACCAAGCAGGGCGGGCCAATGCGGCATGGGGCTCATCTGGTGCAAGAAGCGAATCAAAGCGGGATATTATCGTGTTTTTTCCATGGATTAGAGAGCTTCTTTCCCCGCAAAGACGCAAAGGCCCGCGCCACGCGCTTGCGGGTGGATTGCGGGTGGATCACCTCGTCGATAAAGCCTTTTTCGGCGGCAACAAAGGGATTGGCAAAGCGGGTTTCATAGTCTTTCACCCGTGCTGCGATCTTTTCCTTATCGCCAAGTTCGGACCGATAGAGAATTTCCACCGCCCCCTTGGCCCCCATTACGGCAATCTCTGCCGTGGGCCAAGCATAGTTGAAATCGCCGCGCAGGTGCTTAGAGGCCATGACATCATAAGCCCCGCCATACGCCTTGCGCGTGATGACGGTCACTTTTGGCACCGTTGCCTCACCGTAAGCAAACAGCAACTTGGCCCCGTGCTTGATCACCCCACCCAATTCCTGCGCCACACCGGGCAAAAAGCCCGGCACATCCACCAAGGTCAGGATCGGAATTTCAAAGGCATCACAAAACCGCACGAACCGCGCCGCCTTGCGCGAGGCGTCGATATCCAAGCACCCTGCCAGAACCATCGGCTGGTTGGCCACCACGCCGACGCTTTGGCCTTCAATGCGCACAAAACCCGTGATGATATTGGCGGCATAATCGCGCTGGATCTCGAAAAAATCACCCTCGTCGGCGACTTTATGGATCAACTCTTTCATATCATAGGGCTGGTTTGGGTTGTCGGGGATCAGCGTATCAAGGCTGGCTTCCAACCGTGCTGGGTCATCAAAAAACGGGCGGACGGGGGCTTTTTCGCGGTTGTTAAGCGGCAGGAAGTCAAACAACCTCCGCGCTTCGGCCAGCATTTCGATGTCATTTTCATAAGCGCCGTCAGCGACAGAAGATTTCTTGGTATGGGTCGAAGCCCCCCCCAACTCTTCGGCCGACACCACTTCGTTGGTCACGGTCTTGACCACATCGGGGCCGGTCACAAACATATAAGAGCTGTCTTTGACCATGAAAATAAAGTCGGTCATGGCGGGCGAATAAACCGCCCCGCCCGCGCAGGGCCCCATGATCAAGCTGATCTGCGGCACCACGCCAGATGCCATGATGTTGCGCTGAAACACCTCAGCATAGCCCGCCAGCGAAGCGACCCCTTCTTGAATGCGCGCGCCACCCGAATCGTTAATGCCAATCACGGGCGCGCCGTTTTGGATGGCCATGTCCATGATCTTGCAAATTTTCAGCGCATGGGTTTCTGAGAGTGACCCGCCAAAGACCGTAAAATCCTGACTGAACACATAGACCATGCGCCCGTTGATCGTGCCCCAGCCTGTGACCACGCCGTCGCCTGCTGGCCGCTCGGCCTCCATCCCAAAATCGGTGCAGCGGTGCGCCACGAACATGTCAAACTCTTCGAACGAGCCTTCGTCCAGCAACAACTCCACCCGCTCGCGCGCGGTGAGTTTGCCCTTGCCATGCTGCGCCTCGACACGCCGCTGACCGCCCCCCGCCCGGGCCGCCTGCCGCCGCGTTTCCAGTTCCTGCATTACATCCATGGCAAGGGTCCTTTTGTCTTCGTATCGCCCGTATGACAGGCCTTGAACGCGCAACATAGATGTGCCCCGCCTTAGCGGAAAGCAAAAATGTTGCGCGGGGCCGCAATAAAATGACTTTTAGCCGCCAAAGCTTGGGCACCTTGGCGCTGCCCCCCTGCCCAAGGTGCTCTTTATGCGCTAACCCTTTTGAAAATAGTCGAGGGTCATATGCCGCTTTTTCCCATCTCTGCCCCAAGCCTTCTGCCTTTGGGCAGCGATTGGGATGTTCAAACGCTGTGCTTTGGGCCGCGAAGATGGAACGGGGTTTTGGGCAAAGCCCCCAGGTCATGGCTTTGTCACGCGGGCTTTGCCTATTTTGCTTTTCCAAAATGGTAAGCCCCTTGCAGCAAAGCGTTTTCTTGAACAGAAAAACCCCACCGCGCTTGGTGACGCTGACCTTACTGACGGGGCTTTCAGCGCTGACATTGAACCTGATGTTGCCGTCTTTGCCGCAGATGGCGCTGTATTTCGATGTGCCCTATGGGCTGATGCAATTGGCCGTGTCGCTTTATCTGGCGCTGTCGGCGGTGATGCAGGTGGTAATCGGGCCGGTCAGTGATCGTTTTGGCCGCAGGCCGGTGGTGCTGGGGGCCTTGGCAATATTCCTTCTGGCGACGATTGGCACGCTGTTTGCGCCAAATGCCACGGTGTTCTTGGCCTTTCGGATGGTGCAGGCGGTTGTAACGGCGGGGATGGTGTTAAGCCGTGCCGTGGTGCGCGACATGGTGGATGGGCCGCAGGCGGCGTCGATGATTGGCTATGTCACCATGGGGATGAGTTTGGTGCCCATGATCGGCCCCGTCCTTGGCGGAGCGCTGGAAGAGGCTTTTGGTTGGCAATCCACCTTTGTCATGCTGTTGGTCTTGGGGCTGGTCGTTACGGCGCTGACTTGGGCCGATATGGGCGAAACCGCCACCACAGCCCAGCGCAGCTTTGCCCAACAGATCCGCCTATACCCCGCCCTTTTGGGTTCTGGAAGGTTTTGGGCCTATTGCGGGTCTGCCACTTTTGCATCGGGCTGTTTTTACGCCTTTTTGGGCGGTGCCCCCTATGTCGGCGCCAAGGTGTTTGGGCTGCAACCTTCAGCCATAGGACTGGCTTTTGCACTGCCCGCCATGGGCTATGCAGCGGGAAACTTCTTGGCGGGGCGCTTTTCGGTGCGCTTTGGCATGAATGCGATGATTGTCGCCGGTACGATGATCACCACCGGCGGGATGGCCTTTTTGGCGCTATTCACTTGGGCTGGTCTTTCGGGGGCCGTATCATTTTTCGGCGCGATGGTCGCCTTGGGCGTGGGCAATGGTATGGCGCTGCCCAATGCCAATGCGGGCATGCTATCGGTGCGGCCAGAATTGGCGGGGACAGCTTCAGGCCTTGGCGGGGCGATTGTGATCGGTGGTGGGGCGGCTTTGTCGGCGCTGGCTGTGGCCGCATTGCCCCCCGGATCGGGCGAAATGCCCCTGATTGGCTTGATGCTGGTCTGCTCGGTCTTGTCGACATTGTTGGTTGTCCCCCTTTTGGGGCGAGCAAGAGGCTTGTAAAATTCAACTCAGTGGACCAAAAGGGGAACACAAAAGGTATTGGGTGCAAAATGAAACTGAACGGATCCATTTCAACCCCATGTCCGCCAGAAAACGTTTTGCCCTTTTTGCATGACCCCGTGGTTTTGGCCAAAATAGCGCCCGAGGGTTTTGTCTTTGCCCAGCGGGCATCAGGCCAGATCCTCTTTTCTTTCCAGCGGCAGATCGAGGTGATCATCCTTAAGCTCTCGGGAAAATTG
>CAXNKP010000166.1:0-5714 GCA_964202815.1 Stagnihabitans sp.
CTCTTCGCGGGCGGCGTCGTCGGCGGGGATGGGGGCGCGGGGGATGGCGGCGGGCGCGGGGGCTGATGCTGCGGCGGCTGCGGGGGCGGCGGCGGATTTGGCCACGTCTTCCTTCATGATGCGGCCATCGCGGCCGGTGCCGGTGACTTGAGCGGCGGTTAGGCCGGCTTCGGCCATAGCTTTTTTGGCGGCAGGGGCGTCTTCGACATCTTTGGCGGTGGTGGCCACGGGCGCAGCCACAGCGGGGGCTGCGGCTTTGGGGGCCACGGCTGGGGCAGATGCGCCTTCGGTCACGATGGCCAAACGTGCGCCTGCGGGCACGGTGGTGCCTTCGGGCACCAAGATTTCGGCCAAGACCCCTGCCACCGGGCTTGGCACTTCTACCGAGACCTTATCGGTTTCCAACTCGCAGAGCATTTCGTCCGCCTTCACCACATCACCGGGCTTTTTGAACCAGGTTGAAACTGTGGCTTCTGTCACGCTTTCGCCCAAGGCGGGCACCATCACATCGGTCATAACCTTCTCCTCCTCAGGCCAACGCGTCGTTGACGAGGGCTGTTTGTTCGGCTTTGTGTTTGGTTGCCAGACCCGTGGCGGGAGAGGCTGAGGCGATGCGTCCGGCATAGCGCGGGCGGCTGAATTTCGCACCGACCTTGACAAGCAAGGCTTCGATCTCGGGTTCGATAAAAGACCAAGCGCCGGCGTTTTTGGGCTCTTCCTGACACCAGACGAATTCGGCGTTTTTGAAGCGGCCCAGTTCTTCGGTCAAAGGTACGGTCGGCACGGGGTAAAGCTGTTCGACGCGCATCAGGTAGGTGTCGGTCAGCCCGCGTGCATCACGTTCGGCCAATAGGTCGAAGTAGACCTTGCCCGAACATAAAACCACGCGCTTGATCTTGTCATCAGCGGCAAGCGTCAGGGCCGAATGGCCCTTTTGCGCGTCATCCCACAGCAGGCGGTGGAAGGTTGACCCATCGGTAAAATCGGCGGCATCCGACACGCACATCGGATGGCGCAGCAGCGACTTGGGCGTCATCAAGATCAGCGGTTTGCGAAAATCGCGGTGCATTTGGCGGCGCAGGATGTGGAAATAGTTGGCCGGTGTGGTGCAATTGGCCACGATCCAGTTGTCATGGGCAGAAGATTGCAAGAAGCGTTCTAACCGGCTTGAAGAATGCTCTGGCCCTTGACCTTCAAAGCCATGCGGCAGCAGGCATACAAGGCCCGACATGCGCAGCCAGTTGCTTTCGCCCGAACAGATGAACTGGTCAAACATGATCTGCGCGCCATTGGCGAAATCGCCAAACTGTGCTTCCCACATGGTCAAGGCATTGGGTTCGGCCAAGGAATAGCCGTATTCAAAGCCCAAGACCGCATATTCCGACAGCATGGAATCGATGACTTCATAGCGCGCTTGGCCCGGGCGGATGTGATTGAGGGGATAGTGCCGTGCCTCGGTCACTTGGTCGACAAAGGCGGAATGGCGTTGGCTAATGGTGCCGCGGGTGCAATCTTGGCCTGACAGACGCACAGGGAAACCTTCGGTCACAAGGCTGCCAAAGGCCAGCGCCTCGGCGGTGGCCCAATCAAAGCCTTGGCCTTTGGCGAACATCTCTTTTTTGGCGTCCAACTGGCGGGCGACGGTTTTGTGCAGATCAAAGGAGCCGGGTACGCGGGTGAGGGCTGCGCCCACCTCGGCCATGGTTTCGGGCTTGATCCAGGTTTCGCCGCGCTGGTAATGCTCTAGATCCTTGGGCTGCATATTCTTCCAGCGCCCGTCCAGCCAATCGGCCTTATTGGGTTTATAGGCTTTGCCGGCTTCGAATTCTTCGTTCAACTTGGCCTGAAAGGCCGCCTTTAGATCCTCGATCTCGCCTTCGGGCATCAGACCGTCTTTGACCAGACGCTCGGCGTAAAGCTGCAAGGTGGTCTTTTGCTTGCGAATGCGGGTGTACATGGCCGGATTGGTGAACATGGGCTCGTCGCCCTCGTTATGACCAAAGCGGCGGTAGCAGAAGATGTCGATCACCACGTCTTTGTGGAACTTCTGGCGGAATTCGGTGGCGACTTTGGCGGCATGGACGACGGCTTCGGGATCATCGCCGTTGACGTGAAAAATCGGTGCTTCGACCATCAAGGCGATGTCGGTCGGATAGGGCGACGAGCGGGAATAAGACGGCGATGTGGTAAAGCCGATCTGGTTGTTGACCACGATGTGGATCGTGCCGCCCGTGCGGTGGCCTTTCAGGCCTGACAGACCAAAGCATTCGGCCACAACACCTTGGCCTGCAAAGGCCGCATCGCCGTGCAGCAGCACGGGCATGGCCTGATGGCGATCGGTATCGCCGAACTGATCTTGCTTGGCGCGGACCTTGCCCAGCACCACGGGGTTGACGGCCTCTAGGTGCGAGGGGTTGGCGGTCAGCGACAGGTGGACCGAGTTGCCATCAAAAATCCGGTCAGAGGACGCGCCAAGGTGATATTTCACATCGCCTGACCCGTCGACATCTTCGGGCTTATAGCTGCCGCCTTGGAACTCGTGGAAAATGGCCTTGTAGGGCTTTTGCAGCACATTGGCCAAAACGTTCAGACGGCCGCGGTGGGGCATGCCAAAATTGATCTCGCGCACGCCCAGATTGCCGCCGCGCTTGATGATCTGCTCCATCGCCGGAATAAGCGCCTCGGCCCCGTCAAGGCCGAAACGCTTGGTGCCCATGTATTTGATTTGCAGGAATTTCTCGTAGCCCTCAGCCTCGACCAGCTTGTTGAGGATGGCTTTGCGACCCTCGCGGGAAAAGCCTATTTCCTTGCCATAGCCTTCGATGCGTTCTTTCAGCCAACCTGCCTGATCGGCGTCAGAGATATGCATATATTGCAGCGCAAAGGTGCCGCAGTAGGTGCGCTTTACGATTTCAACGATCTGGCGCATCGAGGCCATTTCCAGCCCCAAAACCATGTCGATAAAAATCGGGCGGTCCATATCGGCATCGGTGAACCCGTAAGAGGCGGGGTCAAGTTCGGGGTGATGGCCGCGTTCGACAATGCCCAAAGGGTCAAGGTCGGCGGCAAGATGGCCGCGAATACGGTAGGCGCGGATCAGCATGATGGCGCGCACGGAATCCAGCACCGCGCGGCGCACTTGCGCGTCGGTCAGGGAAATACCCTTTTCCGCCGCCTTTTCGCTGATCTTCTTGCCCGCGGCCTGCGCCTCAACCGGGTATTCGCCGGTCATGGCCAAGGTCAGATCATCATTGGGTTGGGGCGGCCAATCGGCGCGTGCCCAAGAGGGGCCTGCCGCTTGGCGCTTTTGTTCTAGCCCTGAATCGCCCAGAAGCCGGAAGAACTCGGCCCATTGCCCATCCACCAAGGCCGGGTCTGTTGCATACCGCGCGGCCAGTTGGTCAACGTAATCGGCATTGGCCCCTTGCAAAAAGGACGAAGCGTGGAAGGCGGCGTTGGGGGTTTGTTCGGTCATCATCTGTGCCTTTCAGCTTGGCGTCGTGGGGGCTGGCCCCTCGGGTGTTTGTTAGCGGCCCAAAGCTTTCATCACGGCTTCGCCCAAGGTCGCGGGGCTGTCGGCCACGATGATGCCTGCGGATTTCATCGCCTCGATCTTGGATTGTGCATCGCCCTTGCCGCCGGCCACGATGGCGCCGGCATGGCCCATGCGCCGGCCCGTGGGGGCGGTGCGGCCTGCGATAAATCCAGCCGTGGGCTTCCAGCGGCCGCGCTTTTTTTCATCTTTCAGGAACTGGGCGGCGTCTTCTTCGGCAGCACCGCCGATTTCGCCGATCATGATGATCGAATGGGTGTCGGGGTCGGCCAAGAACATTTCAAGAATGTCGATATGCTCGCTGCCCTTGATCGGGTCGCCGCCAATGCCAACGGCTGAGGATTGGCCCAGCCCCACATCGGTGGTTTGCTTGACCGCCTCATACGTCAGCGTGCCGGAACGAGAAACAACCCCCACCGACCCGCGCGAGAAGATCGAGCCGGGCATGATGCCGATCTTGCATTCGCCCGGCGTCATAACGCCGGGGCAGTTCGGGCCGATCAGGCGGGATTTGGAATTGATCAGCGCGCGCTTGACCTTCATCATATCCAGCACCGGAATGCCTTCGGTGATGCAAACGATCAGCTCCATCTCGGCGTCGATGGCTTCCAGAATGGAATCTGCGGCGAAGGGTGGCGGCACATAGATGACCGAGGCATTGGCCCGCGTGGCCTGACGGGCCTCGTGCACGCTGTCATAGACCGGCAGGCCAAGGTGGCTGGTGCCGCCCTTACCCGGCGTGACACCGCCCACCATCTGGGTGCCGTAGGCGATGGCCTGTTCGGAGTGGAACGTGCCTTGGGATCCTGTGAAGCCCTGACAAATGACGCGGGTGGATGTGTTGACAAGAACGGACATGTGATTAACCCTTCGAATTGTGCTGTGAGCCAGCTTCGGATTGGCCGTTCGACTGCCAAGCGACTGAGGTGAGATAGGCGCTGCCCAAGGCCAAACGCGGGGCGTGGCGCAATATGGCCAGTTCGGCGACGAAGCGTTTCAGCTTATGGCCGATAGATTTGGGCGGTTTGCGACGGGTGCCCATGACGGCAGATTCATTGCCTTGCACGACCAAGGCCGGGGTTACCTGATAAGTCGCCAAGCGCCGCGCCACGGGCGACACGAAAGGGTTGAACAGCAAATGGTCCACCGGCAAAGACAAAAGGCCCGATGACACAACAATCTGCGCTCCTGCCCGCGTGATGATATACCCTGCTGAGCCGGAATGACGGCTTCTAAGCCGCTGGATGCGGCGGTTGGCATGGCTCAGGGCCCTTCGGTCCAACAGGATTCTCAGGCGATCATCGCGCCAGCTTTCCAGCTTCATCAGATCGGCCTCCTGCGGCCAATACGCACCCGTGAGCCATTCGGCCAGATCTTCGGCCAGAAAAACATCATCTTCCAGCATTAACAAATGGCTGGAATCGCCCTGCAAGAAAGCTGCCATGGCATCAAGATGCGAGGCAAGACAGCCCTTGGCATGGCTGCGCATCGCCCCCCATGCGCCGTCTTCGGGCATGGCGGCAAGCCTTTGCGCATGGAAGGGGTCGCTGGCATCGACGGCATCCCAAGCCTGCGCCATAATGCCAACCCGCGCCAGTTCTGCCTCCATCAGGGTGCGACGCGCCGTGGCGCGTGCCAAATGCACGACCCGCACTTCACACCGCGTGATTTTGGCGGAATTGGTCATCCCTTCACGGCCTTGACGATCTTGTGTGCTGCATCCGAGAGGTTGTCGGCGGCGATGACGTTCAGGCCAGAGTTGCGGATGATGTCTTTGCCGAGTTCGACATTGGTCCCTTCCAACCGCACCACCAGCGGTACTTTCAGGCCGACTTCTTTGACCGCGGCAATCACGCCTTCGGCGATGATGTCACAGCGCATGATGCCGCCGAAGATATTGACCAAGATGCCTTTGACATTGGGGTCAGAGGTGATGATCTTGAAAGCCTCGGTCACTTTTTCTTTGGTCGCCCCGCCGCCCACATCCAGAAAGTTAGCCGGTTCTGCACCGTAAAGCTTGATGATATCCATCGAGGCCATGGCCAGACCGGCCCCGTTGACCATGCAGCCGATCTCGCCTTCCAGCGCGATATAGTTCAGGTCGAATTTCGATGCGGCGAGTTCTTTGGCGTCTTCCTCTGTCTCGTCGCGCAGGGCGGCG
>CAXNKP010000167.1:0-5711 GCA_964202815.1 Stagnihabitans sp.
GACCGCGAGCAGTCGCTGTCGTTTCTGGAATTCAACTATATGATTTTACAAGCCTATGATTTCTTGGAAATCCACCGCCGCTATGGCTGTCTTTTGCAGATGGGCGGGTCGGATCAATGGGGCAATATCATCAACGGCGTCGATTTGACGCGCCGTGTGGTGGATCACGAGATTTACGGCCTAACCACACCACTTTTGACAACCTCTGACGGGCGCAAAATGGGCAAATCGGCCTCGGGGGCGGTTTGGCTGAATCCGGATATGCTGGCCCCTTATGACTTTTGGCAATTCTGGCGCAACACGACCGATGCCGATGTGGGGCGGTTTTTGAAAATCTTCACCGAATTGCCGGTAGACGAATGCGACCGCCTAGGCGCCTTGCAAGGGGCCGAGATCAACGGGGCAAAAATCATCCTCGCCAACTTGGCAACCACCCTGCTGCACGGCCCCGAAGCCGCAGCAACTGCCGAGGCCACCGCGCGCGAGGTGTTTGAAAAAGGCGGTGTGGGCGATGATCTGCCCACCCTAACGCTGCATGCCGCCGACGTCGCCGAAGGCATTACGGTCGCGCAACTCTTTGTCCGCGCGGGCTTGTCAGCCACGGGCAAAGACGCCAAACGCCTGATCTTGGAAGGTGGTGCGCGCTTGAACGACGAGATCGTTCTGGACGCAGGCCACCGCATCGGCGCGGGTGATCTGGCCGAACCCCTAAAACTCACCGCGGGCAAGAAACGCCATGCCTTGGTGATCTTGGGCTAAGCCGCTCCCATGCGTTCTAGCCCAAAATAAACGCGTCCACCTGAGGCTTTTGAGAAGACCAAAAAAGACCCGCCAACTTGGCGGGTCTAAGGACTTTGCTTTATTCTTGCACCGTGACTTTCGCCATCACATCCGGTTCGGTGACCTCGCCATTGGCGCCGTCACCGCGTTTGATCTGGTCGACGATCTCCATGCCGGAAATCACCTTGCCCACCACGGTATATTGGCCGTTGAGAAAATCGCCGGGGGCGAACATGATGAAGAACTGGCTATTGGCCGAATCCGGATCGGACGAGCGCGCCATGCCCACAATGCCGCGGTCAAAGACTGCGGGCGAAAATTCGGCTGGAAGGTCGGCAAGATCCGATCCGCCCATGCCCGCCATTGACGTATCGCTGCCCTTCTTGCCGTATTTGACATCGCCGGTCTGGGCCATGAAACCTTCGATCACGCGGTGGAACACCACATTGTCATAGGCTCCGGCTTTGGCCAGGGCTACAATCTGCGCCACTGCCTTTGGGGCCAGATCGGGCGAAAGGTCGATGATGACCTGGCCCTTGGCCACGCCGTCAACCTCGATCACCAGATTGGGGCCGGGGCCATCGCCTTCGGCGAAAACCGGCGTTGAAAGAACGACCAGCGCAGCTGCGCCCAAAAAATTACGCAACATCAGCCGCCAACCGTACTTTGACCATTCGGTCAGGGCTTGCCGGTGGTTCGCCGCGCACGATGGCGTCAACATACTCCATCCCCGACAAAACGCGGCCATAGACCGTGTACTGCTTGTTGAGGAAGTGATTGTCACTGAAATTGATGAAGAACTGGCTGTTGGCCGAATTCGGATTTTGCGAGCGTGCAGCACCAATCGTGGCGCGATCATGCGGCAGGTTCGAAAATTCGGCCGGAACATCGGGGTACTGCGACCCGCCCGTACCCGCGCTGCGCAGGTTGAAATTGGCTTCCATATTCCCATTGGCCACATCGCCGGTCTGGGCCATGAACCCGTCAATCACGCGGTGAAAGCACACGTTGTCATAGGCCCCATCGCGGGCCAACTGCTTCATGCGGGCGGTGTGCAATGGGGCCACATCGGCCAAAAGCTGCACCACCACATCGCCGCCCTTAAGGGTGATGATGATCGTGTTCTCGGGGTCTTTGATATCGGGCATGGTTATTCCTTTGTTACGATTTGGCGATCAAACTAGCGCAAAGCGGGATGGATGTCCAAGGGCCCAAGGTTGACCTTTGTGCGCTTTGCGCGGAAAGAGGGGCCAATAGGTCAGGAGGCTTTGATGAGCTGGAAAACGATGGACGATCTGGCCCTTGCGGGCAAGACGGTGCTAACGCGCGTGGACATCAACGTGCCGATGGAGGGCGATGTGGTGACCGACACCACCCGCATCGACAAGATTTGCCCCACAGTCGCAGATATCATCGCGCGCGGTGGAAAAGTGGTGCTTTTGGCACATTTTGGTCGCCCCAAAGGCAAAGTTGTGCCCGAGATGAGCCTAAAGCGCGTCCAACCCGCACTGGAAGCGGCACTGGGGCGCAAGGTTGTCTTTGTGGAAAGGCCCTCTCGGCTGCTGATCGACGGCTTGCCCTTTGACTCTGTGATTTTGGTTGAAAACACCCGATTCTCGGCAATGGAAGAAGCAAATGACCCCGCTATGGCGCGGTTTTTGGCCTCTTTAGGGGATGTATTTTGCAACGATGCGTTCTCAGCTGCCCACCGCGCCCATGCGTCAACCGAAGGCATTGCCCATTTGCTGCCTAGCTTTGCTGGTCGTTTAATGGAGGAGGAGTTGCGCGCCCTTGAAGCCGCTTTGGGCAACCCGCAACGCCCGGTCGTGGCGGTTGTGGGCGGGGCTAAAGTATCAACCAAACTGGAACTTCTGGGCAATCTGGTCACCAAAGTGGATCACCTGGTGATCGGCGGCGGCATGGCCAATACGTTTTTGGTGGCTCAGGGGATCGAGGTGGGCAAATCTTTGGCCGAACGTGACATGGCACCCCTTGCTTTGCAGATTATGGCCAAGGCCAAAGCAGCGGGCTGCACCCTTCACCTGCCCGTAGATGTGGTGGTGGCGGCGGCCTTTCAGGCGGGGGCCGACAATAGCGTTGTGGCCCCCAACGCCTGCCCCCCCGATCAGATGATTCTGGACGCAGGCCCCGCCACAGTGGCGGCCCTGACAAAAGTGTTTGAAAGCTGCAAAACCCTGATCTGGAACGGCCCGCTTGGTGCGTTTGAAATCGCCCCCTTTGATGCCGCCACCAGTGCCGCAGCCCGTGCTGCCGCCAGCCTTACTCGGTTAGGCAAGCTGGTTTCGGTCGCAGGCGGCGGCGATACGGTATCCGCCCTGAACCATGCCGGAGTGGCGGGGGATTTCACCTTTATCTCCACCGCAGGCGGCGCGTTTTTGGAGTGGATGGAGGGCAAGGCTTTGCCCGGTGTCGCGGCCTTGCAAGGGTAAGGATTTCAAAAAGAAAGAGCCTCCGGCGGGGATATTTGGGCAAGTATGAAAGGGGGGTGCGGGGGGATGATGGCAAAGGGGCGGCAGATCAGAGCAGCAGAGCGCGGCGATATGCCCGCACTTTTGGGCATGGTCGAGGCTTTAACGCGCCATCATGCCGATGTTCCCCGCGTGACCCTGGCCAGTCTTGAGCGGGATATTTTTGGCACGGTGCCTTGGTATCGCACGCTGGTTGCGGTGCAGGAAGCTCAGGTCGTGGGCTATGCGGCGGCCCTGCCATTGGGGCGCTTGGGATATGGCGCGCGCGGGTTGGACCTGCACCATTTGTTCGTGGATCCTGCGGCGCGCAACCTTGGAACTGGCAGCGCCTTGATGCGCGGCATCGAAGACTTGGCGCGCGATTTGGGATGCGGCTATGTGATCATCGGCACCCATCCCGACAATTTTGCGGCACAGGCCTATTACCAAGGCTTGGGCTATGCCCCCCATGCAAGCTTGGCCCAGCGTTTTTCCAAGACAATCGACGCGGGCAGCGCGGATTAGAATCGCCCCGTAAGGCGCATCCACACCAAGCCACCGCGCCGCGCGAATTCGGACAGGGCCAGCGTTCCCTCGGCCACGCGGGTCGGGTTGGCGTAAGCTTGCGCCAGCAAGGGCCCTGCGACCCAAGCGGCCAAAGCGACGGGCTTGGCCTGCCCAAAGCGCCCCCGTTGCGTTCGGGCGATAGACAGGTGGTTCAATCCCTCTGCTGCCAAGATGCGCACCGCTTTTGGGCTGGGGTCGCGCAAAGGCTGCACCCCACGTGCCGTCAAGGCGGGGACCGCGCGCAGGTAATTGGCCAAGCCTGCCGCCCAGCCCAAGGCGCGAAACGCCGTCTCGGCGTCTGATTCGGCGCCAAGCGCCAAGGCTGCAGCCCAAAAGAGCGTGGCCGAGGTCTCCTCGATATAGGCGTCAAAGTCGCCTTCTGTCGCAAAGGGGTCGCGGGCGATGTCATGCCGACGCGCTGCCACCACGCGGTCCAACAGGGGCGCGAGGGCCGGGGTTTGGCGCAAAAGCGCGTGCAGAGGGCCCGCCACCTCATGCGCGGGGGGCTTGGCCGCCACCAGAACATCGCGCCAGAACTGCAGGCGCATTTCGGCGATCAGGGGCTGGGTGCTGACCCAAGGCGCCCGCGCAATTTCCAGGTTAAAGGCATAGAGCGGCCAAAGCTTGGCGCGCACCGAAACGGGGGCCGCCAAGGTGGCCGCAAATCGGTCAGGGTCTCCGCGTTCGACCAAGGCGGCGCAGGCGTCCAGCGTCATGGCTGCATCGGGGGCCCGCCCGTCATGCGCCGTGCCCCACATCGCGCACCAGTTTCCACGTGATGGCATCCAACAGCGCCTCGAAACTGGCGTCGACGATGTTGGCCGATACGCCCACCGTGCTCCACCGATGGCCGTTTGAATCTTCGCTATCTATGATCACCCGCGTGACGGCTTCGGTGCCGCCTTGGGTGATACGCACCTTGAAATCAACCAGATGCAAATCGTCGATCACCGCCTGATAGGGGCCCAGATCCTTGGCCAAGGCCTTGGACAGCGCGTTGATCGGGCCCCGATCCGATCCCGTCTCGTCCATGCTGTCGCTGACCGACATCATGACCTGATCACCGATCTTTACGACCACCACCGCTTCGGACAGCGTCACCGTGCCGCCGGTTGCAGACCGCCGCCGCTCGACCGTTACGCGGTAGCGGTTCACCTCAAAGAAGGTGGGGCAAAGGCCCAGTTCCCGCCGCGCCAAAAGCTCGAACGAGGCTTGCGCCCCATCGTAGGCATAGCCCTGATCCTCGCGGTCTTTGACCACATCCAAGATGCGCGACAGGCGGTCATCACCGGGGGCAAGGGCAATGCCGATGGCCGAAAGGCGGGCGCGCAGGTTGGATTGGCCGGCCTGATTGCTCATCGGGATGATGCGGGCATTGCCGATCAGGTCGGGGTCGACATGCTCGTAGGTGGCGGGGTTTTTCAAGATGGCGCTGGCGTGCAGGCCCGCCTTATGGGCGAAGGCGCTGGCCCCAACGTAAGGCGCTTGGCGTTGCGGGACGCGGTTCAGGATATCGTCCAGCATCCGGCTGTCACGCAGCAAACCGCGCAGGCTTTGGGTGGTCACGCCGGTGTCAAATCGGCTGGCATAGGGTTCTTTGAGCAGAAGGGTCGGGATCAGGCTGGTCAGATTGGCATTTCCGCACCGCTCACCCAAGCCATTCAGCGTGCCTTGGATCTGGCGCACCCCAGCATCGACAGCGGCCAGTGAATTGGCCACCGCATTGCCGGTGTCATCATGGCAGTGGATGCCCAAACTATCGCCTGACAGGCCCGAAGCGATCACCTCGGCCACGATGCGCCCCGCTTCGGCGGGCAAAGTGCCGCCATTGGTGTCGCACAAAACCAACCAACGCGCGCCCGCATCACGGGCAGCCCGCAGGCACGACAGCGCATA
>CAXNKP010000168.1:0-5700 GCA_964202815.1 Stagnihabitans sp.
GGTGGGCCGCGTCGCGCGTTTGGGCCAGCCGGTCAACACCGCCAACACCCCCGCCGAAAAGGGCTTTCGGTTCATGCCCGAAACGGGGGAAGAGATTTACTCGTCCTTTCTTGGTGTGCCGATACAGCGGGTGGGCGAAAAGCTGGGCGTCTTGGTCTTGCAATCCAAAGCTGCGCGCAGTTACGGCGACGATGACATTGACGCCATCGAAGTGGTCGCCATGGTGTTGGCCGAGATGGCCGAACTGGGGGCCTTTGGCAATGATGCGGGGCTTGCGCTGCACCGCCAGCCCATGCTGTTTCGCGGGACGTCTGGCCAAGAAGGTGCTGCCGAAGGCCGCGTTTGGCTGCATGAACCGCGCGTGGTTGTCACCAACCCCGTCGCCGACGACCCTTTAACCGAGATCGACCGCATCCGTGACGCGGTTGGCGTTTTGCGCGTGTCGGTCGACGATCTTTTGGCCGCGGAAAGTCTGGATAAAGACCAAAAAGCCGTGCTCGAAGCCTACCGCATGTTCGCCCATTCGCGCGGCTGGCTGCGCCGGATGGAAGAAGACATCCAACGCGGCCTGTCGGCCGAAGCTGCCGTGGAAAAAGAACAATCCACCGCCCGCAACCGTCTGGAACAGGTCGAAGACGCCTATCTGCGCGAAAGGCTGCAGGATCTGGACGATCTGTCCAACCGCTTGCTGCGCATTCTAACCGGTCAGGGCCGCGACACGGGCGCCGATATGCCCGAAAACCCCGTGCTGGTGGCGCGCAACATCGGGCCTGCCGAGTTGCTGGAATACGGGCGCAAGCTGAAGGGCGTGGTGCTGGAAGAGGGCTCTGTCGGCTCACACGCCGCTGTGGTGGCGCGGGCCTTGTCGATCCCGATGGTTATTCACGCCAAGGGCATCACCGGCGAGGCGTTGAACGGCAACGCGATCCTTGTCGACGGCGACCAAGGCATTGTTCACCTGCGCGCCGAAGAGACGATTGCCCGCAGTTTTCGCGACAAAATCGCCATGCAGGCCGAGGCGCAAAAGCGCTATGCCAGCCTGCGTGACCTGCCCGCTGTCACCATCGATGGGGTGAAGATAGAATTGCTGATGAACGCCGGGCTGATGGCGGACCTGCCCTCCATGGTTGGATCGGGGGCGGAAGGGGTGGGCCTGTTTCGCACGGAATTGCAGTTTTTGATCCGCAACAAAATGCCGCAACGGGCAGAACTGGCCACGCTTTATGGCCGCGTCATGGATGCTGCCCAAGGCCGACCTGTGGCCTTTCGCACGCTGGATATCGGGTCAGACAAGGTGCTGCCCTATATGAAACCCAATGACGAACCCAACCCCGCCATGGGTTGGCGCGCCATTCGGGTGGGGCTTGATAAGCCTGGCGTTTTGCGCATGCAGGTGCAGGCCTTGATCCGTGCGGCCAATGGCCGACCTTTGGATATCATGTTTCCCTTTGTCAGCGAGTTTGGCGAATTCAAGGCGGCGCGCAGCCATGTGCTGCGCGAGATTCACCGCGAGCGCAGTTTGGGGCATATCACCCCCGCTGATATTAAAATCGGGGCGATGCTGGAAACCCCGTCTTTGGCCTATGCGCCGGACGAATTTTTCAAACTGGCCGATTTCATCTCAATCGGTGGAAATGACCTGAAACAGTTCTTTTTCGCAGCTGACCGCGAGAATGAACGGGTGCGCAAGCGCTATGATGTGCTGACTGTGTCGTTCTTAAACTTTTTGGAACAGATCGTCGCGCGCTGTGCGCCCTTTGGCACAAAATTGTCCTATTGCGGCGAGGACGCGGGCCGCCCGGTGGAGGCCTTGGCGCTGGCGGCCATTGGCCTTCGGGTGCTGTCGATGCGGCCGGCCTCTATCGGGCCCGTCAAGGCCTTGCTGCGCGCGGCAGATCTTTCAGCGGCCCGTGCAGTGATGGACGAGGCCAAGCGCGATGGATCAGAAACGCTGCGCGCGGCCTTGATGGACTATTTGGCAGACCTAGAGGGTTAGCCAAGCGCTTTGAACCCCCGTTGCCGCAGGGGGTTTCACACCCCCTGCACCCCCGTGGGATATTTGGGCACATATGAAAGGCGGGGGGGAGGCGCCGGCCTATGGAGTGTGCTTTTTCGATCTGGGCTGGAATGCGGGCCGCTGATGGCTTGCGGCGGGCTTGGCTTTTGTATCAAATGATTCAAGCCGCATTGGAGATGTGCCATGACCCGTGTTCGCCGCGCCGCCCTTCAGGTGGAAGAAATATTGGCCCGATTTGTCGAAGAGCAGGCCTTGCCCGGCAGCGGGGTTAGCGCAGAGACGTTTTGGGCGGGATTTTCGGAATTGCTGGCAGAGATGGGGCCACGCAACAGCGCCTTGTTGATCCGCCGTGCCGAGTTGCAAGCCCAGATTGACGCGTGGCACATTGCCCACCGCGCAAAACCCCATGATCCGCAAGCCTATCAGGTCTTCTTGCGCGAGATCGGCTATCTGCTGCCCGAAGGCCCCGAATTTCAGATTGAAACCTCGGGCGTTGACCCCGAAATTGCCAGCATCCCCGGCCCACAACTGGTGGTGCCCATCACCAATGCCCGCTATGCGCTTAATGCCGCCAATGCGCGGTGGGGCAGCCTGTATGATGCCCTTTACGGCACCGATGCCATGGGCAGCGCGCCCCCCTCGGGCGGGTACGAACGTGGGCGCGGCGCGCGGGTTGTGGCGCGCGCGCGCGTGTTTTTGGACGAGGCCTTTCCGATTTTTGGCACCAGCCATGCCGATGTGCGGCGCTATTATGTCAAGGACGGGGCTTTGTTGATCGACGAACAGCCGCTGGTTAGCCCGGAGAAATTCGTTGGCTACCGCGGCAATCCCCGCGCGCCCGATTCGGTTTTGCTGCGCAACAACGGCTTGCATGTCGAACTGGTCTTTGACCGCGCCCATCCGATTGGCGCACGCGATCAAGCCCTATTGGCCGATATCGTGCTGGAAAGTGCCGTCTCGGCCATTATGGATTGCGAGGATTCGGTGGCCTGTGTGGATGCCGCTGATAAGGTGCTCGCCTATGCCAATTGGCTGGGCCTGATGAAAGGCACGCTGACGGCCGATTTTGACAAGGGCGGCCGCCGCGTAAGCCGCGCCTTGAACGAGGATCGCAGCTTTTTAGCCCCTGATGGCAGCGCCTTAACCGTGAAGGGCCGCGCGCTGTTGTGGATACGCAACGTGGGCCATTTGATGACCAACCCCGCCATTCTAGACAGCGCCGGAGCGGAAGTGCCTGAAGGCTTGATGGATGCAGCCATCACCGTCTTGATCGGCAAGCATGACCTTTTGCGACAAGGTGGGCTGCGCAATTCGCACCACGGGTCAATCTATGTGGTCAAGCCCAAGATGCATGGGCCGGATGAAGTGGGCTTTGCCGATGCCGTCTTTGCCAAGGTCGAGGATTTTCTGGGCCTTGCGCGCCATACTGTCAAAATCGGCGTGATGGACGAAGAGCGGCGCACCTCCGTCAACCTGAAGGAGTGTATCCGCGCGGCACGCCACCGTTTGGCCTTTATCAACACCGGCTTTTTGGACCGCACGGGGGATGAGATTCACACCTCGATGGAAGCCGGGCCGTTCAGCCGCAAGGATTTCATCAAGCGCAAGTCGTGGATCGGGGCTTATGAAAACCAGAACGTCGACATCGGGCTGGAATGTGGCCTGTCAGGGCGCGCCCAGATCGGCAAAGGCATGTGGGCAGCGCCCGACTTGATGGCGGCCATGCTGGAACAAAAGATCGACCATCCCAAGGCAGGCGCGAATTGCGCTTGGGTGCCCTCGCCCACGGCCGCGATCTTGCACGCGCTGCATTACCACAAAGTCGATGTATTTGCCGTACAGCGCCGGTTGGCTGCGGGCGGACGGCGGGCCTATGTCGAAACGCTGCTGGAAATTCCCTTGGCGAGTTACCGCAAATGGAGCGAGGCGCAGGTGATGCGCGAGGTTGAGAACAACGCTCAGGGGATCCTCGGCTATGTGGTGCGCTGGATTGATCAGGGGGTGGGTTGTTCCAAAGTGCCTGATCTGGGCGATGTGGGGCTGATGGAAGACCGCGCCACCTGCCGCATCTCGTCGCAGCATATTGCCAATTGGCTGCACCATGACGTCGTTAGCCTAGATCAGGTCGAGGCGGCCTTGCAGAAAATGGCAGGCTTGGTCGACAGGCAGAATGCCGGCGATCCGCTTTATCAGCCGATGGCGCCGGGTTTTGACGGCATCGCCTATCAGGCCGCGCGCGAACTGGTCTTGCGCGGGCGGGTGCAGCCGTCAGGTTACACCGAGCCGATCTTGCACGCCCGCAGATTGCAGAAAAAAGCGCAAAGCGCGGCGTAAAGCGCAACGGCGTTTTTTCGCAGAAAAAACGTGGCTCTGGGGGTTACGTTTTTTCTGCGAAAAAACGGGCTAGATCCGCACGACGCGCACTTCGCTGCCCTTGGCGGTCAGCGCGATTTCACCACGACACAGCCGCAACGCATCTTCGCCAAAGGCTTCGGCGCGCCAGCCTGACAGGGCTGCGACATCGCGCTGACCCGCAGCGATCAGATCCAGATCAGACGAAGACGCGATCAGACGCGCTGCCACCCCCAACCCTTCAGATTTGGCCTTGAGAAGCACGCGCAACAGGTCTGCCAGCGCGGGGTTGACCTGCAACTGTTCGCGCACCGCATCGGGGCGGGGCAGGTCTTCGGGCTTTGTCTCCATGCCCACTTTCACGGCGGCGATGATACCATCCGCAATCTCGGGCTTTCGGCCTTCGCGCAACAAAAGGCGCGAGCGGCCCAGTTCTTCGGTGTTGGTGGGGCGCGTCGAGGCCAGCTCTACCAGCGCGTCATCCTTCATCACCCGCGAGCGGGGGATATTGTGGCTTTGGCAATAGCTTTCGCGAAACCGCGCCAGTTCTTTGACCACGGCCAAAAACCGGCCCGAGGTGGTACGGGTTTTGATCCGCAACCACGCATCTTCGGGGCGGGTGGTGTAGGTTTCGGGATCAAGAAGAATAGCAAGTTCTTCCGCAACCCATGATTGCCGGCTGGTTTTGACGATTTGCGCCGCCAAGAATTCATAAATCACCCGCAAATGGGTGACATCGGCCACCGCATATTCGGCCTGCGCTTGCGTGAGCGGGCGGCGCGACCAATCGGTAAAGCGTGAGGTTTTATCCAGATCCGCCTTGGCGATCTTTTTCACCAGCGTCTCGTAGCCCACCTGTTCGCCAAAACCGCAGACCATGGCCGCCACCTGCGTGTCAAACAGCGGCACGGGGAAGCAATTGCCCTCGACAAAGAAAATCTCAAGATCTTGGCGGGCAGCGTGAAAAACCTTCACCGTGGCCTCGTGCCGGAAAAGATCATAGATCGGTTCCAGCGACATATCGGCCCCTTCGATCGGGTCGACCAAAACCGCCTCACCGTCTTTGCCCGGCAGCGCCATCTGGATCAGGCAAAGCTTGGACCAAAAGGTCCGCTCGCGCAGAAACTCAGTGTCGATTGTGACATAAGGATGGGTTTTGGCGGCAGCGCAGAAGGCTGAAAGATCTGCGGTCGTGGTGATGGTGCGCATGGGTTAGCTTTCGCTATAGGCCTGCGGGGGCGTCCCGCCCCTTTGCTATAGGGGGCGGGGGGGCAAATGGAAAGGGTCCGTGCGGGGGTGAAGCGTGGCACGCAGGGGGTTTCACACCCCCT
>CAXNKP010000169.1:0-5694 GCA_964202815.1 Stagnihabitans sp.
CCTAGGTGCCGCCGCTGGACGCTATTTCCGGCGCGAGGGCAGCGCTGGCCACCGCGTGGTGATCGGCAAAGACACACGGCTGTCGGGCTATATGCTGGAAAACGCGCTGACGGCGGGCCTGACCTCGACAGGCATGAATGTGCTTTTGCTGGGCCCCGTGCCCACACCTGCGGTGGGCTTTCTGACCCGATCCATGCGCGCCGATCTTGGCGTGATGATCAGCGCCTCGCACAACCCGCATCAAGACAACGGCATCAAGTTTTTTGGCCCTGACGGGTTCAAACTGTCCGACGAAGCCGAGGCCGAGATCGAAACCATCGTGCAAGGCGATATCACCCCCGCCGAGCCCGCCCTGATCGGCCGCGCGCGCCGCATCGAGGATGGTCGGGGCCGTTATCAGGAATTTGTCAAAACCACCTTCCCCGCAGGCCTGCGTCTTGACGGGCTGAAAGTCGTGATCGACTGCGCCCATGGGGCCGCCTACAAAGCCGCCCCCGAGGTGCTTTGGGAATTGGGCGCTGAGGTCATCGCCGTGGGCGTCAGCCCAAATGGCACCAATATCAACGATCAGGTTGGCTCCACCCATACCAAGGCCGCAGCCGAGGCCGTGCTTGCCCACGGCGCGCATCTGGGCATCAGTTTGGACGGCGACGCTGACCGCGTGATGATCTTGGACGAAACCGGCCGCGTGGCGGACGGTGACCAGATCATGGCCCTGCTGGCGAACCGTTGGGCACAAGAGGGGCGGCTGAAAGGTGGCACTTTGGTCGCCACCGTCATGTCAAACCTAGGGCTAGAACGGTTTTTGACCCACCGCGGGCTTAAGCTGGAACGCACCGCCGTGGGCGACCGCTATGTGGTGGAAGCCATGCGGCGCGGCGGTTGGAACCTGGGTGGCGAGCAATCGGGCCATATCGTGATGACCGACTATGCCACAACCGGCGATGGCCTGATCGCGGGCTTACAGTTTCTGGCCGAAATGGCACGCACCGGCCAACCGGCCAGCCGCCTTGTTGACCAATTCCAAACCGTCCCACAGCTTTTGCAAAACGTCCGCTACCGCGCCGGCTCCAAACCGCTCGACGCGGTTGCTGTTCAAGCCGCCATATCCGCCAATGAACAGCGCATCGCGGGCTACGGTCGCATCCTGATCCGCAAATCCGGCACCGAACCCCTGATCCGGGTCATGGCCGAATGCGAAGACGCGGACCTTTTGGCCGAGGTTGTGCAAGACATCGTATCGGCCATCGAAACAGCGACCCGCCCGATGGCGTAAGCCCGCGCGCCCTTTCACCGAGGCCCGAATGCGCCGCTTCCTTTATTGCCCGTGCGCCCCTTCAATTCAAGCGCCGTTTCCCTTACAAAGCGCAAAATGGCAGGAGGCCCCGATGCGTGACGCCAATATCACCCGCACCACATCTGAAACGGCGATTTCTGTCTCGCTGTTGCTTGATGGCAGCGGCACGGCGAAAATCTCCACCGGCATCGGCTTTTTCGACCATATGCTTGACCAATTGGCCAAGCATTCCCTGATGGATCTGACGGTCACGGCCAAGGGCGATCTGCACATAGACGATCACCACACGGTCGAGGATGTGGGCATTGCGATTGGCCAGGCGCTGGCCAAGGCCATGGGCGATAAAAAGGGCATCCGCCGCTATGGCCATTTTGCCCTTGCCATGGATGATGCGCAAATCGCCTGCGCACTTGACCTGTCCTCCCGCCCCTATCTGATTTGCAATCTTGATTTTCCCACGCCCAAGATCGGCACGTTTGACAGCGAACTGGTGCGCGAGTTTTTCCAAGCCCTGTCCACCCACGGCGGCATCACCCTGCATATCGACAAAAAGCACGGCTTTAACAGCCACCACATCGCCGAAGCGGCCTTTAAGGCCGTGGCCAAATCTTTGCGGATGGCGGTGGAAAAAGACCCCCGCACCGATGCGCTGCCCTCTACCAAAGGCGCGTTATGAGCCTGACGGTTCTGGTCGATTACGACAGCGGCAATCTGCATTCGGCCGAGAAAGCCTTTCAGCGCATGGCGGCAGAAACGGGGGCTGGGACGGTGCTGGTATCGTCTCACCCCGAGGATGTCGCTCGTGCGGACCGCATCGTTTTGCCCGGCGATGGGGCCTTTGCATCTTGCCGGCGCGCCCTTGGCAGTTATGGCGGGTTGTTTGAGGCGATAGAAGAGGCCGTAACCACCAAAGCCCGCCCCTTTTTGGGCATCTGCGTGGGCATGCAAATGATGGCCACATGGGGGCGCGAATACGAAAACACAAAAGGTTTTGGCTGGATTCCGGGCGAGGTGATAAAAATCGCCCCAAAAGACCCGCGCCTGAAAGTGCCCCATATGGGGTGGAACGATCTGGTGATAAGCCACCAACATCCGGTTTTGGCGGGGCTAAAGACCGGCGATCACGCCTATTTCGTGCATTCCTATCAATTCAACGTCACCGACCCCGCCCAGCGTTTGGCCCATGTCGATTATGCAGGCGATGTCACGGCTATCATCGGGCGCGACACCATGGTGGGCACCCAGTTTCACCCCGAAAAAAGTCAGGCGACCGGGCTGCGCCTGATCGCCAACTTTTTATCATGGAAGCCCTAAAGGGTGGCTATGGCGCGTGTTAACCGGCGACTTTGGACCATCCAAAGGTTTTGCACAAAGACGGGCAAACCTTGACCTTCAACGTGTCGCCGTCCACCGTCATCGCGGCCCAGTAGGTCTTGTCGCCGCTCGGCGCCAGCAACTGCCCATCGGTAAAGCTGCCCTCGCCCGCTGACGTCATGGCGGTGATGATGGTTTTGCCCACATCCCCGCCCGCCTGCTCGACCCCGGCGCTGTCAAACGCCTTTACCACCGTGCCGCACATCATGCCGCCGCAGGGGGCAATCTGCACATAAGCATAGCCGCCCTTGTCGTTCGGCGTGGTTTTCCAAACACCCTCGACCGGATCCGCCAAAGCAGCTCCTGAAAAAAGAATGGCCATCGTCGTAAGGATCAGTTTTTTCATAGTAATCTCCTGTTTGTCCTCTTTATCCCAAAGACCGCCCTATCCACCTATCCAGACACGCGCGCAAGCCCTCTCTTGCCCTACCGACCGCTTGCCCCTAAGAACCGCGCAGGTTTGGAGAGCACCCATGATCCTTTACCCCGCCATTGATCTGAAAGACGGCCAATGCGTGCGCCTGTTGCGCGGCGAGATGTCGGCCGCCACCGTCTTTGGCGATGACCCCGCCGCCCAAGCCGCCAAATTCGTGGCCGCGGGCTGTGAATGGCTGCACCTTGTCGACCTGAACGGCGCTTTTGCAGGCACCCCTGTCAATGCCGCCGCAGTCACGGCCATTCTGGCGGCCGTCAAAGTGCCCTGCCAGCTTGGCGGGGGCATCCGCGATATGGCCACGATCGAGATGTGGCTGACCAAGGGCCTTGCCCGCGTCATCTTGGGCACAGTGGCGGTGGAAAACCCCGATCTTGTCACCCAAGCCGCCCGCGCCTTTCCGGGGCAAGTGGCCGTGGGCATTGATGCCCGCAAGGGCTTTGTGGCGACCAAAGGCTGGGCCACCGAAACCAGCATAGACGCCACCGACCTCGCCCGTCGCTTTGAAGACTCCGGCGTTGCAGCCCTGATCTATACCGACATCGACCGCGACGGCGCGATGCAAGGCCCCAATATCGCCGCAACTCAGGCTTTGTCGCGTGCCGTGTCGATCCCCGTGATCGCCTCGGGCGGGGTCAGCCAAATGTCCGACCTTCTGGCCCTGCGCGACACCGGCACCATTGCCGGCGCAATCTCTGGCCGCGCCCTCTATGATGGGGCAATTGATCTGGCCTTCGCGCTCGACGCGCTCAAACAGCCGTAAGGGCTTTGCCCCCGCCCGCCGTTTGGCTATAAGGGCCTCATGCTGAAAACCCGCCTCATTCCCTGCCTTGATGTCGCCGATGGCCGTGTGGTCAAGGGCGTGAACTTCACCAACCTCATCGATGCGGGCGATCCGGTCGAAGCCGCGCGCGCCTATGATGCGGCAGGCGCGGACGAGCTGTGCTTTTTGGACATCCACGCCACCCATGAAAACCGTGGCACGATGTTTGATATGGTCACCCGCACCGCCGAGCAATGCTTCATGCCGCTGACCGTCGGTGGCGGCGTGCGCAGCCACCACGATGTGCGCGCTTTGCTTCTGGCAGGGGCCGATAAGGTCAGCTTCAACTCTGCCGCCGTGGCCAATCCAGATGTCGTGGCCGAAGCCGCCGACCGGTTCGGCGCGCAAGGTATCGTTGTGGCGATTGATGCCAAAACTGTGGCCCCCGGCCGGTGGGAGATTTTCACCCACGGTGGGCGCAACGCCACGGGCATCGATGCGGTCGACTTTGCCCGCACCATGGCCGCCAAGGGCGCAGGCGAAATCCTGCTCACCTCGATGGACCGTGACGGCACCAAGGGCGGCTACAACCTGCCCCTGACCCGCGCCATCGCCGATGCCGTAAGCGTACCCGTCATCGCCTCAGGCGGGGTGGGCACGCTGGACCATCTGGTCGAAGGCGTCACCCAAGGCGGCGCCTCTGCCGTCCTTGCGGCCTCTATCTTCCACTTTGGCACCTATACCATCGCCCAAGCCAAGGCCCATATGCACGCGGCTGGCATCCCGATGAGGCTTTCATGACCAATGCCCTCACCCGCCTCGCCGCCACCATCGAAGCGCGCAAAGGCGCTGATCCCGAAACCTCGTGGACAGCCAAGCTTCTGGCCAAAGGCCCCGAAAAATGCGCTGAAAAGTTCGGCGAAGAGGCGGTAGAGGCCATCATCGAAGCCGTCAGAGGCGACAAAGCCAAACTGACATCAGAGGCCGCAGATGTGCTCTACCACCTGCTCGTCATGCTCGCCGCCCGCGATGTCACACTGGCACAGGTCCTCGCAGAACTTGACACACGCGCAGGCACCTCCGGCATCGCCGAAAAAGCCGCCCGCTAAGCCACGCCGCCCTGCCATTTCATATGTGTTCAAATATCCCGGGGGGGTCCAGGGGGGCAGCGCCCCCCGGCCTTGGGCGGCCGCAGGCCTTACGCGTTGAACAAAAAGTGCAACACGTCCCCGTCTTTGACCTCATAGGTCTTGCCCTCGACGCGAAACTTGCCCGCCTCTTTGGCCCCCGCCTCGCCATTGCCTGCAACATAATCGGCATAGCCAATGGTTTCAGACCGAATAAAGCCCTTCTCGAAATCGCCATGGATCACGCCCGCCGCTTGCGGGGCCAGCGTGCCCTTTAGGATCGTCCAAGCCCGCGCTTCTTTCGGGCCCACGGTGAAATAAGTCTGCAGGCCCAAAAGCACATAGCCTGCGCGGATCAAGCGGTCCAAGCCCGCCTCGGCCAAGCCCATTTCTTCCAAAAACATCGCGGCCTCGTCGGCAGCCAATTGGCTGATCTCTTCCTCGATCCGGGCCGAGATCACCACCGAAGCCGCACCCTGCGCCTTGGCCATCACCGCCACCCGTGCGGATTGGTTATTGCCTTTGGCAGCACAGGCCTCTTCGACATTGCAAACGTAAAGCACGGGCTTTGAGGTCAGCAGTTGCAGCAAGCGCCAAGCGCGCAGATCGTCTTCGCCCACCTGCACGGTGCGCGCAGGGCGCCCCGCTTCCAGCGCCACTTGCGCCAAGGCCAGCAAACGGTCTTGATCGACCAGCTCTT
>CAXNKP010000170.1:0-5609 GCA_964202815.1 Stagnihabitans sp.
CTGGAAACCGCCTATCGCGGGACGCTGAAAAATGCCGGCGTTGTGGTGCATGATGCCCGCGCCAGTCTGGCAGATGCCCATACCGTGCGCCTGTCGACGGGGCAAAGCTTTACTGCCAAGCATATCTTGATCGCCACGGGGGGCTGGCCGTTTGTGCCCGATGTGCCCGGCGTGGAATTGGCCGTCACCTCGAATGAGATGTTTGATCTGGAAAGCCTGCCCCGCCGTGCGCTGATTGTGGGCGGCGGCTATATAGCCTCGGAATTCGCCTGTATCCTCAACGGCTTTGGCACCAAGGTGACCCAAGTTTACCGCGGCCCCCAAATCCTGCGCGGATTTGATGACGAAGCGCGCGGCCATGTTGTGGCGGGCATGCAAGCGGCGGGGATCGAGGTCCTCTGCAATGCTGATGTGGCACGGCTGGATCGCGCGGGCGGCGGCATACTGGTCACCGACATTTCTGGCGCTCAGACAGAGGTTGATCTGGTTTTGTATGCCACCGGCCGCAGGCCAAATGTGCAAGGTTTGGGGCTGCAAGATTTGGGCGTGGCCTTTGGCCAGCAAGGCGAAGTGATCGTTGACGAGTGGAGCCAAACCGCCGTGCCCTCGATCTACGCTGTGGGGGATGTGACCAACCGCGTCAATCTGACCCCCGTCGCCATTCGCGAAGGCCATGCTTTGGCCGACACGCTCTTTCGCGCCAAGCCCTCCAAGGCGGATCATGCTTTAGTGGCCTCGGCAGTCTTCACCCAGCCTGAATTGGGCGCTGTGGGCATGACCGAAGAAGAGGGCAAAGCCCGTGGCGGGGTTCAGGTTTACACGGCCACCTTCCGTCCGATGAAGACGATGTTCGCAGGACGGTCCGACCGCGTGCTGATGAAACTGATCGTCGATGCCCAAACCCGCACTGTGCTGGGCTGCCATATCGTCGGGCCAGAGGCGGGCGAGATGATCCAACTGGCGGCAATTGCGGTGAAGATGGGGGCCACCAAAGAGGATTTCGACCGGACCGTGGCCGTGCATCCCACCATGGCGGAAGAATTGGTCACGATGCGTAAACCCGCAAGGATGCATCCAATCCTTTAATCTCGACGCCTTGAAATCTCGCGGGCAATGCCCAAGTTTAACAAGACTAAGCACAAGAGGAAAACCGATGGCAGGTGGAAATGGCCCCTGGGGCGGCGGCAACGGCCCCGAGGACGAAGACGATCGCAAGACAGAAGGGCGCAGGCCCGATCCACGCAGCGGCGACAATCGGCGCGCGCAAGGCCCGCAAATACCCGAACTGGACGAAATGTTCCGCATGGGGCAGGAACGCTTGCGCGTTATCATGGGCGGGCGGGGCAATGGTGGCGGCGGTGGCGGGGGGGCAACCGGCGGTGATGGCAATTGGCTGTTCACCCGGCAAGGCATCATCTCGGCCATAATCGGGCTGGCAATTGCTTGGTCTTACCTGTCGTTTTACACCGTCAAGCCCGAGGAAAAAGCGGTTGAACTGTTCTTGGGCCAATTTTACCAAGTCAAAGCCGATGGCTTAAACGTGGCCCCTTGGCCCATCGTCTCAGCCGTGATTGTCAACACCAGCCAGCAGCGCACCACCGATATCGGCACCGGCAAAGGTGGCGATCTGGACAATGGCCTGATGCTGACCGGCGATCAGAACATCGTGGATGTCGAATTCCAAGTGGTTTGGAACATCAACGATCCGGCCAAACTGCTCTTCAACCTCAAAGACCCCGAAGACACGATCCGTGCCGTGGCCGAATCTGCCGTGCGTGACATCGTGGCGCGCAGCCAGTTGGCCCCGATCTTGAACAAAAACCGCGGCGAAGTGGAAAACAGCCTGACGACCGAGGTGCAATCCACGCTTGACAGCTATGACAGCGGCATTTCGGTGGTGCGGGTGAACCTTTTGAAATCTGACGTGCCCGCCGAAGTAGCTGACAGCTTCCGCGCCGTGCAAGCGGCCCAGCAGGAACGCGACCGTTTGCAAAAAGAAGCCAACGCCTATGCCAACAAGGTAACGGCAGCAGCGCGCGGCCAAGCCGCCCAAACTGGGCAAGAGGCGCAGGCCTATGCCGCCCGCGTCGTCAACGAGGCGCAAGGCGATGCCAGCCGCTTCCTGTCGGTCTATGCCGAATATGTCAAAGCCCCCGAAGTCACGCGCAAGCGGATGTATCTGGAAACGATGGAACAAGTCTTAGGCGGCGCGAATAAGGTGCTTTTGGATGGTGCGGCCGGCCAAGGCGCCGTGCCCTATCTGCCCTTGAACAACCTGATCCCGCCCCCTGCCCCCGCCGCTGGAGGGACCAACTGATGAAACTGATTTATACCCTTCCCGTTCTGGCCATCTTGCTGGCCACGGCCATGTCTTCGATCTTTGTCGTTGATGTGCGCGAAAAGGTGCTGGTCTTGCAGTTTGGCGAGGTCAAGCAGGTGGTGGATGAACCGGGCCTCTACTTCAAAACCCCGTTCATCCAAGAGGTCTTCCGCTATGACGACCGCATCTTGGGCCTTGTGACCGATCCGCAGGAAATCACATTTGCCGACCAGCGCCGTCTGGTGGTGGATGCCTTTGCCCGCTGGCGGATTGTCGATCTGCAAAAGTTCCGCCGCGCCGTGGGCTTGGGCGGTATTGACGAGGCGCGCAACAACCTGTCCAAAATCGTGAACCCCGAAGTGCGCGATGTTCTGGGCTCGGTTCCGCTGCAATCGGTGCTGTCAGAGGACCGCGTGGCGCTGATGAATAAAATCCGCGACAATGCCCGCGCCAAGGCTGCTAGTTTGGGCATTGATGTGGTCGACGTGCGCCTGACCCGCACCGACCTGCCGCAGCAAAACCTGAATGCGACCTATTCGCGCATGCAGGCCGAACGCCAACGCGACGCCACCGACGAAATCGCACGCGGCAACGAAGCAGCGCAGACCCTGCGGGCTGAGGCGGACCGCGCTTCAGTCGAAATCACCTCGGAAGCCAGTAAGCAGGCTGAAATCATCCGTGGTCAGGCCGACGCCAAGCGCAGCGCGATCTATGCCGAAGCCTATGGCAAAGATCCCGAGTTCTACGCTTTCACACGGTCGCTTACCGCCTATGCCAGCGCGCTGAAACCCGGCACAACGGCTTTTGTGATGGCCCCTGAGGGGGAGTTCTTCCACTACTTTGGCACCGATCCCCTGGGCCAGTCCGGCGATGTGTCAGGGTCCACTTCGGGGGCCACGGGCACAGGCAGCACTGTCGCGGGCGGCAGCGCGCCAAAATCGCCCTAATCTGTGGCGGTTTGCGGGGCTACCCTCGCAAACCGCATGGCTTCTCACGCGGCTTTGAGCGGGCGCGAGCGGGTTTGCATTGCAAATCGCGCGTCGCCGCTCAACATAGGGCCACACAATACCGGGCCCGCACCGCGCGGGTTCGGGCACATCGTGAGGAGTTCGAACGTGCCAGCGATTTATCCCGTCCTTCGCCACCCCGCCCTGCAGAAGGGCATGCCTCCCAACCGCAGTCCCCGCCGCGCCCTTATGGCGTTGGGTCTGGGCCTTGCGTTGTGTGTCAGCCCCTTGGCCGGGGGGGCCATGGCCCAAAGCGTGCCACCCAGTTTTGCTGATCTGGTAGAGAAATTCTCGCCCGCCGTGGTAGATATCACCACCTCCTCCATCGTGGCGGCCCAATCGGGTGGCCAGATGCAGGTGCCCCCCGGCTCGCCCTTTGAGAAGTTTTTCAAGGAATTCAATGATCAAAACGGCCAAACCCCCGACCAGCCAATGGAAAAATCCGAAGCCTTGGGGTCGGGCTATATCATTTCTGCCGATGGCTATATCGTGACCAACAACCACGTCATCGAAGGCGCCGACGAGATAGAGGTGGAAACCTTTGGCCGCAAGACCTTTAAGGCCAAAGTGATCGGGCGCGATCTTAAAACGGATGTGGCGCTGCTCAAGGTGGAAAGCGCCGATCCTTTGCCCTTCGTGTCCTTCGGTGACAGCGACAAGATGCGCGTTGGCGACTGGGTCGTGGCCATGGGCAACCCGCTGGGCCAAGGCTTTTCTGTCTCGGCGGGCATCGTCTCGGCCCGTGGGCGCGAGTTGAGCGGCACCTATGACGACTTCTTGCAAACCGACGCCGCCATCAACAAGGGCAACTCGGGCGGGCCTTTGTTCAACGTGAACGGCGAAGTGATCGGCATGAACACGGCCATCTTGTCGCCGTCTGGTGGGTCGATCGGGATCGGCTTTTCCATGGCTTCGAATGTGGTTAGCAAGGTGGTGGACCAGCTTAAGCAATATGGCGAAACCCGCCGCGGCTGGCTGGGCGTGCGCATTCAAGACGTCAGCCAAGATGTGGCCGATGCCATGGGCCTGACCGAGGCTAAGGGCGCTTTGGTCACCGATGTGCCAGATGGTCCGGGCAAAGATGCAGGTATCCTGTCGGGTGATGTGATCATCACTTTCAACGGCAAGGAAGTGGCCGACAGCAAGTCTTTGGTGCGCGCCGTGGCCGATGCGCCGATTGGCGAGATGGTCAAGGTCGTCGTGCTGCGGCAAGGCAAGTCGGTGGAACTTGATGTCAAGCTCGGCCGCCGCGAAGAGGCCGAGGCCCAGTCTGACTCCGATGGCCAAAAACCCGCAGCCCCTGCCGAACCGCAGACCGGCGTTGTCCTTGGCATGACCCTGCAGCCCTTCACCGATGAGATGGCCGCCGATCTGGGCCTGCAACCGGGCGAAAAAGGGTTGGTTGTGATGAATGTCGATGTCGCGTCCGAGGCTTACACCAAAGGCCTGCGCCAAGGCGATCTGATCACCGAGGCGGGCCAGCAAAAGGTGGCAATCCTGAAAGACATCCAAGACCGCGTGGATGAGGCGAAAGATGCCGGTCGCAAGTCGCTGCTGCTTTTGGTGCGCACCCAAGGCGACCCGCGCTTTGTGGCGCTGTCGCTGGAATAAGCCGATCGCCAGAAAGTACAGGTAGGCGGCGGGGGAAACCCCGCCGCCTTTCTTTTTGGCGCGTGGTCTAGGGCTGGTCGCCCGCCCGCGCAATCTGGGGCCGAAAGTCGGGGGCCAGCAGGCGGTCTAGCAAGGGAGACATGTCCTCGATCCCCTCGGCCACCACATGCACCACCCCCGCATCGCGCTGCAAGCGGCCTGTGACGCGCAGCAAGCGGCCCGAGATCACCGCGCGGCGAAAGCGTTCATAGATCGCAGCCCAGACCACCACATTGGCAACCCCCGTCTCATCCTCTAGTGTAAGAAAGATCACACCTTTGGCGGTGCCGGGGCGCTGGCGCACTAAAACCAACCCCGCCACACAGACCCGCGCACCATGGCTGGGTTCGTTCAAACGGGCGGCAGGCAAGGCCGCGGGTGGGCGGGGCCAAGTGTTGGGGCGCGGGGTGGGGGTCAGCCAATCAGACATGAAACGAAAGTAGAACATCATTCGCAGCATGGCAAGCCATCACAGGTGCGCGCACAGGGCAATCGCGCTTCAAAAGCCCTGAATGATCGTCCGCAGGAAGTCGTTGCTCCAGCCCGCTTTTTTGAACTTCCCGCGATTTGATCCTTTTGCAGGATTTGCCTTGATGATGCTCAATGCGATGCGGCGCAGCGCAGCAAAATTG
>CAXNKP010000171.1:0-5605 GCA_964202815.1 Stagnihabitans sp.
GAAGCGCCCTTGCGCCACAACCCGAAAGGTAGCCATCGGTGCTCAACCGCCCATACTTGGCAAAAGCTGTAACTGCCGTTAGGAAGAGCCGCGTATGTTTGGGCAGATAGCCCACCAACCCAAGGAGTCGTTGCCATGTTCAAAGGGTCATTTCCCGCCCTTGTCACGCCGTTCAAGAACGGCGCGTTGGATTTGGTTACTTTGAAACATTTGGTCGAATGGCACATCGCCCAAGGTTCGCACGGGTTGGTGCCGGTGGGGACCACGGGCGAAAGCCCCACCCTTAGCCACGCCGAGCATCGCCAAGTGGTCGAGGAAGTGGTGCGCGTGGTCGCAGGCCGCATTCCGGTGATTGCGGGCGCGGGATCAAACAACACCGCCGAAGGGATCGACCTGATCTGCCATGCCCAAAAGGTGGGCGCCAACGCCGCTTTGGTGGTGACGCCCTATTACAACAAGCCCACGCAAGCCGGACTGATCGCGCATTTCACAGCGCTGCATGATGCCTGCACCCTGCCCATCATCATCTACAACATCCCCGGCAGGTCGGTCGTGGACATGCTGCCCGACACGATGGGCATGCTGGCCAAACTGCCGCGGATCATCGGGGTCAAGGATGCCACGGGCAAGATCGAACGCGTGCCGATGCAGCGCGCCTCTTGTGGTAAGGATTTCATCCAACTTTCGGGCGAGGATGCCACGGCTTTGGGCTTTAACGCCCATGGCGGGGTGGGGTGCATTTCTGTCACCGCCAACGTCGCCCCCAAGCTTTGCGCCGAATTCCAAGAGGCGACCCTGCGCGGTGATTACGCCACCGCTTTGGACTACCAAGACCGCCTGATGCCGCTGCACGAGGCGATCTTTATCGAACCGGGGCTGGCGGGGGCGAAATATGGCCTGTCGCTGCTGGGCCTGTGTGCGCAAGAGGTGCGCTTGCCTTTGCTGACCTTGACCGAAGGCACCAAGGCCAAGATCAAGGCAGCGATGCAGTTTGCCGGTCTTATCTAATCGGGCCTGATATAACGCAGCGCCGCCCGGCGCGACCCACCTTCCCTTGGCAGGAGACGCGCTTGGCCTCTGACAACTTGCGCGGCAGCCTGTGGATGATGGCCTCCATGGCGGGCTTTGCCGCCGAGGATGGCTTTTTGAAACTTGCGGCAGCGCAGATGCCTTTGGGGCAGGTGTTGGCCTTTGAAGGGCTTTTGGGGCTTTTGTGGTTTTCGGCGGCGGCTTTGCGGGCAGGAAGCCCGCCCCTCCCCCGCGCCGCCCTGTCGCGCACCATGGCGATCCGGTCGGCTTTCGAGGTCGCAGGCCGCCTGTTTTATGCGCTGGCAGTGGCGCTGACGCCAATCTCGACCGCCTCGGCCATTTTGCAGGCGACGCCCTTGGTGGTGGTGCCGGTGGCGGCGATGTTGTTTGGCGAAAAGGTTGGACTGTTTCGTGCCGCCTTGATCGTGACAGGCTTTCTGGCGGTGCTGCTTATACTGCGCCCCGGCCTGTCGGGCTTTTCGGCCCTTAGTTTTCTGGCGCTGGCGGGTATGCTGGGCTTTGCGGGCCGTGATCTGGCCACCCGCGCCGCCCCGCCTGCGCTGTCAAACGCGCAACTGGGGGTCGCGGGCTTTGCGGTCTTGGCATTTTGCGGATTTGGGATGCTGTCTGTCACAGGCCGCGTGACTTGGCCCAATGCCCAAGGGCTGGGATTGATGGCAGGAGCTGGCCTTTTTGGCATCGCGGGCTACGGGGCATTGACCCAAGCGATGCGCACGGGCCAAGTCTCGGCCGTCACCCCGTTTCGCTATACGCGGATTGTTTTTGCCCTCGGCGTTGGCATGCTGGTCTTCGGCGAGCGACCCGATGCGCTGACCCTTGCCGGATCGGCGCTGATCGTGGCGTGCGGGCTGATCTTGTTGTTGCACCGCCCGCAGCGCTAGGCCAAGGCGATTTGTGACATGATCACAGACCCTCTCTGGACTAAAGCCGCCGTCTGGCCTATTTCCAAGCGACCATGGCAGAGAAATCCGACCCCAATTCCAAACTGATCGCCGAAAACCGCCGCGCGCGGTTTGACTACTATATCGAATCCGATCTGGAAGCCGGCATCATGCTGATGGGGTCCGAGGTCAAGTCTTTGCGCCAAGGCGGGTCCAATATCGCTGAAAGCTATGCCTCGGTCGAAGGCGGGGAATTGTGGCTGATCAACGGGTATATCGCGCCCTATCTGCCCGCCAAAACCTTCGGCCATGAAGAGCGCCGCCGCCGCAAGTTGTTGGTCTCGCGCAAGGAATTGTCGCGCCTGTCGAATTCTGTTGGGCGCGAGGGTATGACGATCGTGCCCCTGAAGCTATACTTCGACGACCGTGGATTTGTGAAGCTGAAGCTGGGCGTGGCCAAGGGCAAGAAACAGGCCGATAAGCGCGAAACCTCGGCCAAGCGCGATTGGGAACGCCAAAAGGCGCGAATTATGAAGAACGGCTTTCGCAGCTAAGGCTTGGCAAAGGGCTAAAGTTGCGGGAACATCGTCGTGTCTAAAAGGGGGGTGATGCGGTGGACGATCCAAAAACGCTGGTGTCGACGGGTTGGCTTGCGGCCCATCTGAAAGACCCTGATCTGCGGGTGCTGGATGCCTCGTGGTATCTGCCCGGTTCCGGGCGCGATGCTAAGGCCGAGTATGCCCTGACCCATATCCCCGGCGCGCGGTTTTTTGATATTGACGAGATCGCCGACAGCCGATCAACCCTGCCCCATATGGCGCCACCGCCCGAAAAGTTCATCGCGCGGATGCGGGCGATGGGCGTAGGCGACGGGCATCAGGTGGTGGTCTATGACAGCGCGGGCCTGTTTTCTGCTGCCCGTGTGTGGTGGACGTTCCGTTTGATGGGCAAGATGGATGTGGCCGTGCTGGACGGTGGCCTGCCCAAATGGCTGGCTGAAGGGCGCGAGAGTGAAGACATGCCCCCCATCGTCAAAGACCGCCATATGACCACCAGCCGCCAGAACCATCTGGTCAAGGATGTCACGCAAGTGGCCCATTCCGCCAAACTGGGCGAGGCCGTGATCATCGACGCCCGCGCCGCTGCCCGCTTCACCGGTGAGGCCCCAGAACCCCGCCCCGGCCTGCGATCAGGTCATATTCCGGGGGCCCGCAACGTGCCCTTCGGCGAGGTGCTGAACCCCGATGGCACGATGAAATCCGTGCCCGACCTGCGCGCCGTGTTCCAAGCGGCAGGGGTTGATCTGTCCAAGCCCGCCATCACCACCTGTGGGTCTGGCGTCACCGCCGCCATCTTGTCGCTGGCGCTGGAACGCATTGGCCACAAATCGCATGCGCTGTATGACGGCTCTTGGGCCGAATGGGGCATGTACGACGACCTTTCCGTAGAAAAAGGCCCCGCCCGCTAAACACGGGGCGATGATAGGAACGATGATGCTGGAAGCTCTCACTCCGCAGCCGCAAGACAAAATCTTGGTCCTGATGGCGCAGTTCCGCGAAGACCCGCGCCCTGCCAAGATCGACCTTGGCGTGGGCGTCTACAAAGATGCCACGGGCCTGACCCCGGTGATGCGCGCGGTCAAGATGGCCGAAAAGCAGTTGTGGGAACGTGAGGTAACCAAGACCTACACCGGCCTCGCCGGAGAGCCCGCCTTTCACGCCGCCATGGTGAACCTGATCCTTGGGGCAGGCTTTGCCGAGCGTGCCGCAGCAGCCGCAACGCCGGGCGGAACAGGGGCGCTGCATCAGGCGTTAGAGCTGATCAAGATGGCGAGCCCAAAGGCCACAGTGTGGGTTTCCAACCCGACTTGGCCCAACCACACCTCGATCATCCGCTAGGTGGGCCTGAACATCGCCGAATACCGCTATTTCGACGCTGCAAGTGGTGGCATTGATGAAGAGGGCCTGTTGGCCGATCTGGCCAAAGTGGCAAAGGGCGATGTGGTGTTGCTGCACGGCTGCTGCCACAATCCGACAGGTGCCAACCCTTCGGCTGACCTGTGGGCCAAGATGGCGGATGTCCTCGCGAACCGTGGGGCCATTCCCTTTGTCGATCTGGCCTATCAAGGCTTTGGTGACGGGCTAGAGGCTGACGCTGCCGCCACCCGGCTGATCGCATCGCGCTTCCCCGAGGTGTTGATCGCCGCCTCGTGCTCTAAAAACTTCGGGATTTACCGCGAACGGACGGGTATTTTTATCGCGCTGGGCGAACCATCGCGCAGGGGTGTGGTGCAGGCCAATCTTGCCTACCTGAACCGGCAGAACTTCTCTTTCCCGCCCGACCACGGCGCGCGGTTGGTGACGATGATTTTGGAAGATCCCGCCCTTTGCGCCGATTGGCAAGCTGAATTGGAAGAGGTCCGCGTGAACATGCTGACGCTGCGCCAGTCTTTGGCCGAAGAACTGCGCCGCGCCACCAATTCCGACCGCTACGATTTTGTCGCCCACCACCGAGGCATGTTCTCGCGGTTGGGTGTAAGCGAGGCACAGGTCAACACCCTGCGCGACACCCATGGCATCTATATGGTCGGCGACAGCCGCATCAATATTGCTGGTCTGAATGCGCGCACCGTTCCCATCCTTGCCCAAGCTATAGCATCCGTCGGCGGTTGATCTTGGTCTGAATACTCCACGGGGGGCGGGCAACTAGAAATCCTATCGTGGGATTTCTGCGCAAAACACCCAGGCTGTGGTCGGGCTGCTGGGCGTGCGCCGCCACAGCTTGGCTGGGTCGGGTGATGCCGCCTTAGGCTTGCAACAACGCCATAAAAGCGGGCCAGGCCTCGGGGTCTGCCACGGTCTTGTCGCGGCAAAAGGCATTGCAAAAGCCAAACCTGCGGCCACCAATTTCAAGCACATGGGTCACGGGCTGGCTGGAATAGGGGCAGGCAGTGTTTTCTGCCTGCGTGCCTGTCACCGCACTGGCTGTCAAAGGCTGCGGGCCAGGCCAAGGGCGTTGCGGCCACGGGCGGCGGTAAAAGTCCTGGTCGGCCCCGTCGACCTGCGCCATCGCTCGCCAACGCCGAAAGGACGGGTGGGCCAAATGCGCTTGCACATAGTCCATGGCTGGGGCGGAAACGGGCAGGTTATGGCCTGCAATCCGCGCAGCGACCGGCGCAAAAAAGGCATCTGCCGCCGAATACGCGCCGGCCAGCCACGGCCCGCCCGTCTGCGCCTTGGCCCAGGCCCAGATGGTTTCCAGCCGCGCCAGATCGGCCAGAACCGCCTCGCTTGGCGCGCAATCAGTGTAGCTGACCCGCAGGTTCATCGCGCAATGGCTGCGCAGCGCGCCAAAGCCTGCGTGCATCTCCGCCGCCAGCACCCGTGCTATGGCACGCGCCTTGGGGTCTTGCGGCCATATCCCCGCCTGTGGGTGGCGCGAGGCCAGTTCTTCGGCGATGGCAATGGTTTCGGGCACCACAACCCCGTCAGGCGTGCGCATCGTGGGGGCCGTCTTGGCCGGAGGATAATCGCGCAACATATTGGGCAGCGCATCGCTGTAAAGCCGCGCCAGATGGGTTTTGACCGGAATGCCAAAGGCGTCAAACAGCAGCCATCCGCGCAGCGACCAACTGGAATAGGCGCGGTCGCCGATCACAAGATCATAGGTCATGC
>CAXNKP010000172.1:0-5577 GCA_964202815.1 Stagnihabitans sp.
ACGCCCATCTGATCGAACTGGGTCGTGCCCATGTCGAAAAGACCTATCGCCGCCCGTGGATGGACAGGGTGCTGCGTGCGGTGCTGGTGGCGGTGATGCCCTATCCCACCCGTTTTCGTCTGGCGGTTTTTGCCGCCCGCCTGACACGGCCTTTGGCGCGGCTGATCCCCGATGCGCGGGTGCAAGCACTTCTGGCCTTGGTGCCAAAAACCCTGCCTCCCGTCAGCCGCAATGATGATCCTCAGGTCTTTCCAGCCCTTGGCCCGCGCAAAATGCGCGTGGCGCTGATGACGGGCTGCGTGCAAAAGGCGCTGGATACGGAAATCAACGATGCCACGATCCGCCTGCTGACACGTCTGGGGGCCGAGGTGGTGGTACCCCCCAACATGGGCTGCTGCGGGGCCTTGCCGCTGCATATGGGGCAAGAGGGTGCAGCCGTGCCCAAGGCGCGCAGCATGGTGCAGGCGGTGATGGCTGCACACCGCGCGGGGCCGCTGGATGCCTTGGTCATCAACACCTCGGGCTGCGGGTCGACGATCAAGGACTACGGCCACCTTTTGGCGCAAGACCCATTGTCAGCCGATGCCGCAGCGGTGGCGGGACTTGCCCGCGATATTACCGAAGTGATTGCGGCGCTTGGCCTGCCCAAGGCGGTCTCCAAGGGGCTGAATGTGGCCTATCACGCAGCCTGTTCCTTGCAACATGGGCAAAAGATCAAAACGCTGCCCAAAGACCTGCTGACTCAGGCAGGCTTTAAGGTCAGCGAACCCGCTGACAGCCATCTGTGCTGCGGATCGGCGGGGACCTATAACATTTTGCAACCCGAAATCTCGGGCCAGTTGCGCCAGCGCAAGGTGAAAACCCTGATGGCGCGCAAGCCTGATGTGATTGCGGCGGGCAATCTGGGTTGCATGATCCAGATCGGGCAAGAGGCGGGCGTGCCGGTGGTGCATACGGTCAGCCTGCTGGATTGGGCGACCGGTGGCCCCGTGCCCTTGGCCCTTCGCCAAAAACACGGGGCCTGAACGGCGGCCGTCAGTAAATCAGGCTATCCAGCAACCCATAAGCCCCGCCGCGCGTTTCCAGCATGGCCATCTGGCCCGACTCGCGGGCATAGGCGGTGATCGCACGATAGGTGCCGGGACCAAAGCTGCCGTCAACATAGCCAACGTAATAACCATAGTTGGCAAGAGCCGCTTGGATCCGGCGGCGTTCTCCGGTTGTGTAGGACTGAAACGCCTGAGCTGCGGGTGTTGCGTAGTAGCTTTGAGCGGGTGCGTGGTAAACCGGACGCGGCTGTACTGGGTAGTAGACGGGCGGGCGGTTGTCATAAGCGTGATGCTGGCGCGCATCGCGCACGATGGCCCCCAAGACCAAGGCCGTCAGTGCCCCCTTGGTGAAATCTTGCTCGCGCTGGCCCCAAGCCGAGGCGGGGGCCCCCGAGGTGCCCAAGAGCGCCAAAGCGACAGAGCCGGATATCAAAGCGCGTTTGACAGAGGAAAAAAGCGTAACCATGTCGTGATCCTTTCGGGTGGCTGATGGGCCAATGTCACAGAACCTCCTGTGGCGTTTGCCTTGAACCAAACATGGGGCTTGGGGGGCAGATAGGCAAAATCAGGGCCTTGCTAGGCGATAACAAGGCCCTGAAAGTTGGGCTAAGCCTATTATTTCAAACGGAAATCAAAGTGCTTGCGCACATCTTCCTCGATAACCCATGTTCCCTTGAAGGTCGGCTCGACCACAAAGGAATCGCCCGCCTGTACTGTCACAGGTGTTCCGCCATCCGGCGTAATCGTGATGCGGCCTGCGATTAGCACGACATATTCATAGGCCGTGTAGGTGGCATGGTAGGTGCCCTTGGTGCATTCCCAGATGCCCGACATCATGTCGCCAGCAGCCGAGGTGTTTAGCACCCAGGTTTTCATCTTTGGCGTGCCGGCGGTGACGACCCAGCCGTCCAGATCGTCGGTGATGGGGTTAGACCCAGAGGTGGGGGGAAGTTTATGGATGGTTTGCATGGAAAGGTTCCTTTGGTTTAGGTGGCCATCCTACAAAATATTTTCGCCTTTGTCGCCGAGATTGGCGACAAAGGCGAATGCAAAACAAGCCTCAGATCGACAGACAGATGTATTTCATTTCCAGATAGTCTTCTATCCCGTGGTGGCTGCCCTCGCGGCCAAGGCCGGATTGCTTTACACCGCCAAAGGGCGCGACCTCGGTTGAAATCAGGCCGGTGTTGACCCCAACCATTCCGTATTCCAACGCCTCTTGCACGCGGGTGATTCGGCCGATGTCGCGAGAGTAGAAGTATGAGGCGAGGCCAAAGATCGTGTCATTGGCCCGCGCGATGATTTCTTCTTCCGTGTCGAACTTGAACAGGGGGGCCAAGGGGCCAAAGGTTTCCTCGGTGGCAACCTTGGCTGTGGGCAAGACGCCCGTCACCACGGTCGGCTCAAAGAACGTGCCGCCCAGGCCATGACGCTTGCCGCCCGTCAGGATCTTCCCACCTGAGGCCAGAACATCGGCAATATGCTCTTGCACCTTTTCAACGGCTGATTCGTTGATCAAGGGGCCGGTGGTGGTGCCCGCCTTCAACCCATCGCCAATCACCATCTTTTGCACGGCCACCGAGAGCTTTTCGGCAAAGGCGTCATAGACCCCTGCTTGCACATAAATTCGGTTGGCGCAGACGCAAGTTTGGCCATTGTTGCGGAACTTTGAGATCATCGCCCCTTCAACGGCCTTGTCCAGATCGGCATCGTCAAACACGATGAAGGGCGCGTTGCCGCCCAGCTCCATCGAGCATTTCAGAACCTGTTCCGCCGCCTGCCGCAGCAAAATGCGGCCCACCTCGGTTGATCCGGTGAAGGTCAGTTTGCGCACGGCAGGGTTCTCGCAGAACTCTTTGCCAATGTCGGACGAGCGTTTGGAGGTGATGACCGAAAATACCCCGCCCGGAACGCCGGCCCGTTCGGCCAGAACGGCCAAAGCAATGGCTGACAGCGGCGTTTCAGCGGCAGGGCGGCAGACAAAGCCGCAACCTGCGGCCAAGGCCGGGGCCACTTTGCGCGCGATCATGGCGTTGGGGAAGTTCCACGGCGTGATGGATGCCGCCACGCCGATTGGCTGCTTGATCACTGTGATGCGCTTGTCGCGCTGATGGCCGGGGATGGTTTCGCCGTAAATGCGCTTGGCCTCTTCGCCAAACCATTCGATAAAGCTTGCGCCGTAAACCACTTCGCCCTTCGCCTCGGCTAGGGGTTTGCCCTGTTCGGCGGTAAGGATCGTGCCAAGGTCATCTTGGTTTAGCACGCACAGGTCATACCATTTGCGCAGGATCGCAGCCCGTTCCTTGCCGGTGCGCGCCGCCCATTCGTGGCGCGCCTTGTCGGCGGCTGCGATAGCACGGGCGGCATCGGCGCGCGTCAGGTCGGGCACACGGGCAATGACATCGCCGCGCGCAGGGTTGGTGACGGCAAAGGTCGCGCCATCGGCCGCATCCACCCATTCGCCCGCCACATAGGCCTTGTTGGGCAACAAGGTTGGGTCTTTAAGCATGCCAAGCAGATCAGTTACGGAATCAAGCATCGTTGGGCCTCCAAATCTCGTTGTGATTGCAATGACGGAGGTGCAGGCAAAAGTCCAGTTCTGGGTGAGTGATCGAAACGAAAGACTGAGGGACGCATTATGCAGGACATCGACCAAGCCTACCAGAACGGCGCCTTCATTGTAGGGGCAGATGCCTATCCGCCCCGCTGGGCCGCCGCAGCGCAGGACTTTCGGGAAAGCCTTGGGCCCCGCGCCGTGTTGGATCAATCTTATGGAACCGAACTGCGCCAGCGTTTTGATCTGTTTTATCCCCAAGGCCAGCCCAAGGGGCTGCTGGTTTTTATCCACGGCGGCTATTGGCTGGCCTTTGGGCGGGAAACTTGGTCACATCTGGCGGCAGGGGCTTTGGGCCGTGGATGGGCCTGCGCTATGACCTCTTATACTTTGGCCCCCCAAGCCCGCCTGTCCGAGATCACGGCAGAGATTGCCCAAGCCACCTGCGCCGCCTCAGCCTTGATCGCGGGCCCCGTGGTCGTGACGGGCCATTCCGCTGGCGGCCATCTCGCCGCCCGCATGGCCTGCGCCGATCAGGCGCTGCCAACGGTGCGCCGTGTGGTCCCAATCTCGCCCTTGGCAGAACTGGAACCGCTGCGCCAAACCGCCATGAACGCCGATTTGCGGCTGGATGCGGACGAAGTGGCCCGCGAAAGCCCTGCTCGCCTCGCCCTGCGCTCTGACTGCTCTGCCCATGTCTGGGTCGGCGGGGCCGAGCGCCCTGCCTTTCTTTGGCAAGCACGCACGCTGTCCGAAGCTTGGGCCTGCGATTGGACAGTCGGCCCCAAGCAGCATCATTTCAACGTGATAGACGGCCTTGCTGATCCGCACTCATCCCTGATGGCAGCCTGCCTTGGCGGGCTTTAGCCCCCCATTCATCTTGGCCCAAATACGCATCCTTATGCCAAGGTCGCGCGCTGCCAGTCGGCGGCACGTTCTAACTGATCACACCCCGCGAATGTCGCCAATCGGTCCAATTCGGCGTCCAGCTGCTGCAAACGGGCTGCGGTCAGTGCGACGCCCTTTTCGGGCCAAAAGGCGCGCAGGCGCAGGGTGGATTGGTCTCGAAGGGCCTTGGCGTCAAGGCGGCCGATTAGGCGGGTGCCTTCCAGAACCGGAAACACGTAGTAGCCGTATTTGCGTTTGGGTTCGGGGACAAACACCTCGATCCGGTAGTGAAAGCCGAACAGAAATTCGGCGCGGTCGCGGTCGCGCAGGGCGGGATCAAAGGGCGACAGGATGCGGATGCGCCGCGGCGGTGGTTCGGGGGCCTCAGCCGCCGCTTGAACCACATCTGGGCGAGCGAGGCTTTGTTTGCGGCGGCCATCTGCGCCCTCAATCTCAACCAGTGCAATCTCGCCCCGCTTCAGGGCGGCTTGCGCCCAGTGTTTGGCCTCTTGCGGGGTGATCAGGTGCCAAAAGGCGCGCAATTCGCCCGTATCGGCAAAGCCAAGCCTGTCAAGGGCAGCAAAACAGGCCCAATGGATCATATGTGCGCGGTCGCCTTTCGGTGCGCGTTGGGATTCGGGGATAACCCGCTCGGTCAGATCATAGACTTTGCGAAAACCCTCGCGCCGCGTGATGGCCAGCTGCCCCGTGCGCCACAGCCATTCCAGCGCGGTTTTTGAGGGGTGCCAGTCCCACCAACCGCCAGAACCGCGCGCCTCTCCCGCGCCGACATCGGCGGTGGTCAAGGGGCCTTCGGCTTCGATCCGGCGAAGGGTTTGTTCCAACAGGGCCTCGTATCCGGGGCGGAACCAGTTGGCCCAATGCGTGCGCAATCGGATGGAATCACTGGCAAAACGGTGGTGCCAATAACCGTGCAAGGCCGCGGGCAAGATGGCGGCATCGTGGGTCCAATGCTCCCATAGGGTGCGGTCTTGTTCGATCAGGTGGTGCAGGTCGGCAGGTCTATAGCTTTGCCGCCGCGACCATAAGATCATGTGATGGGCGCGTTCCACTGTGTTGATGCTA
>CAXNKP010000173.1:0-5551 GCA_964202815.1 Stagnihabitans sp.
AATCTTGATGACTTGGACCTTAACAGTCTCGCCGATCGCCAAGATTTCCGAAGGATGGTTCACACGGCGCCATGCCATGTCGGTGACGTGCAACAGGCCGTCAACGCCGCCAAGATCCACAAAGGCACCATATTCGGTGATGTTCTTGACCACGCCGTCCACGGTTTGGCCTTCGTGAAGGTTGCCGATGACTTCAGCACGCTGTTCAGCACGCGATTCTTCCAAGATCGCACGGCGCGAGACAACGATGTTGCCACGGCGACGGTCCATTTTCAAAATCTGGAACGGCTGCTTCATGCCCATCAAGGGGCCAGCATCGCGCACGGGGCGCACATCAACTTGAGAGCCGGGCAAGAAGGCCACAGCGCCGCCCAGATCGACCGTGAAGCCGCCCTTGACGCGCCCGAAGATCGCGCCGTCGACGCGGGTTTCGGTGGCATAGGCTTTTTCCAACCGGTCCCAAGCTTCTTCACGGCGGGCTTTTTCGCGCGAGATTTGCGCTTCGCCACGGGCGTTTTCAACGCGGTCCAGATAAACCTCGACTTCGTCGCCCACTTTAATGTTCGGGGCTTCGCCGGGATTTGCGAATTCTTTCAGATCGATGCGGCCTTCCATCTTGTAGCCGACGTCGATGATGGCTTGGCCTGCTTCAATCGCAATGACCTTGCCTTTAACAACCGTGCCCTCTTCGGGCGTATCAATTTCAAAGCTTTCCTTCAGAAGGGCTTCGAAGTCTTCCATCGTGTTCTTAGCGCACATGCAGTCGTATCCTTTTCTCGTCTATGTCACGGGCCTGGCGGTTGGCTCCGCCGGTCTTGGAACAGGCAAACACGAAAACGGGCCGGGATTCGTCCCGGCCCTTGCGTCGCGGGCTGGTTAGCCCTTTTGCGTCAGCAAAGCAAGGGCCGCGCCCGTTGCTTAGGCAACCTTGGTGAACAGCTGGTCGTGGGCGCGGCGCACCTTGGGCAGGTCTTTCAGCCAGTCGCCTTCGGCGGCACGGTAGCCCAAAGGCATCAGCGCAACAGAGCGCAGGCCGCGGGCGTTCAGGCCCAAAATCTCGTCAACTTGGGCGGGGTTGAACCCCTCCATCGGGGTGGAGTCCACCTCTTCAAAGGCGGCGGCGGTCAAGGCTATTCCCAGGGCGATATAGGCTTGGCGGGCGGCGTGTTCAAAGTTCACGTCAGCACTGCGCGCCAGCACCATGGCTTTCATGCCATCGTAATAGGCGGTCACCGAATCGTAGCGGCCACCGCGCACCTCGGCGATGCGGTCCACCACAGCGTCGATCCGCTCGGCGGTGTAATTATCCCAAGCAGCAAAAACCAGCACATGCGAGCCATCGGTGATTTGCGCCTGATCATAGCCTGCCGCACGCAGTTTGGCTTTGACCTCGGGGTTGGTGACAACGATAACTTCAAACGGCTGCACGCCGCTGGACGTGGGGGCAAGGGCGATAGCGTCCAGAATTGCATCGACCTTGGGTTGCGGGACGGGACGGGTGGCGTCCATCTTTTTGGTGGCATAGCGCCAGTTCAATTTGGATTGTAACATGCTGTGGTCTTTCAAAAGAAGGTCCAAGGCCAGCTTGAGCCCCAGTGTGGATTGAAGAGCGCCTTAGGTATGCTAAAGGGCACACAATGCAAGCTTGTTTTTGGCCCACCAGCGACAACCCTGCGAACAAACAGCCGTTTCCCACCTGCCTGAAGAGGATGCCCATGGAACCTTTGGTCGATTGTGTCATCGAAGACGCCCGCTGGGCCAATCTTGGGCTAGAGGCTCTGGCTCTGCGGGCCGTGACCGCAACCTTGACCGCTTTGGGTTTGGCGCTGGACCAATATACGCTTTGCGTGATGGGCTGCGATGATGCGCGCATCTCCACCCTCAACGCGCAGTTTCGCGGCAAACCCACGCCCACCAATGTCTTAAGCTGGCCCGCCGAGGATCTTTCGCCAGATGCGCCCGGCAAAGAGCCCTATCTGCCGGGCGAAAGTGCGCCGGAAAATCCTTTAAGCTTGGGCGATATTGCTCTTGCTTACGAAACCTGCGCCCGCGAAGCCGGTGAGGCCGACAAGCCCATGGCGGATCACACAACCCATCTGATCGTCCACGGCCTGTTACATTGCTTGGGCTATGATCACATCCAAGACGAAGATGCGGTGCGGATGGAATCGCTCGAGGTGCAGATACTTGCATCTTTGGGCCTTTCTGACCCATATTGAACGACAATCGACCCGCAGGTGCGGGCGAACACTCTGGGCATAGGACACATGGGCACTGACAGCGACGGACAGGCGGCCTCAACGCCGGCCAAGACCGCTAAAAAAAGCAAGACAGACCCCGACCCACCGGGGCAGAGGCGGATCTTCGGGCGGCTTTTCAACCGCAAGATCCAGTCCGATACCCTCCAAATGCCGCTGCCCGCCGTTCAAACCGTTGCAACCCACGGCATTAGCAACCTGCGCCGATTGCGCGTCGATGATGTGGCGATTCCAAAGGTCGATATCGTGGCTGTGCCCTTGGACATTGGCAAAGACGATTTGGTTGAAGTCTTCCGCGCACACGGCTTTTCACGCCTGCCGGTGTTCAAAGGCACGTTGGATAGCCCGCAGGGCCTGATCCTGCTCAAGGATCTGGCCCTCCAACATGGCTTTGGCCCGGGCGGGCGCTATTCCCTGCGCAAGATGCTGCGGCCAGTCCTTTATGCACCGCCGTCCATGCCCGTAGGCGTTCTGTTGCAAAAGATGCAGCGCGAGCGGGTGCATATGGCGCTGGTGATCGACGAATATGGGGGGGTCGATGGCTTGGTGACCATCGAAGACCTGATCGAAACCGTGATCGGCGAGATCGAGGACGAACACGACGAAGAAGAAGACATCCTGTGGAAAGAGGAAAAGCCCGGCGCTTATCTGGCGCAAGCCACGGCCCCGTTGGATGAATTCGAACCGGTTCTGGGTGTTGCCCTGCGCATGACCGAAGAGGATCAAGAGATCGACACTTTGGGCGGTCTGGTGATGATCCGCACCGGACGCTTGCCTGCACGCGGCGAAATCGTGCCGCATGAAAGCGGGGTGGAGTTCGAGGTGGTGGATGCCGACGCCCGCCGCATAAAGCGCATCCGCGTGCGCCTGCCCGGCGCGGTGGTGGCGGCCCCGAAGCCACCTCCAAAAGCGCCATGAAACGCAGACGCCCGTTGGGCTTGCTCTGGGCGGTGGTCATGTTTGCCCTCGGGGCGGGGATGGCTTTGGGTCTTGAACCCTTTGGCCTTTGGCCCCTCACGCTTGTTGCCCTTGCGCTGATCATCGCAAAAGCGGCACGGGGGCATGCCGCTTGGGTTGGCTGGCTGGCAGGCGTTGGCTATTTCGGCGTCGGCCTTAGCTGGATTGTAGAGCCCTTTTTGGTGGATTGGGCTAGGCACGGCTGGATGGCACCTTTCGCTTTGGTGGTCATGGCCTGCGGTATGGCGCTGTTTTGGGCGTTGGGTTTCTGGCTGGGGGCCAGGCTGCCAAACCGGGCCTTGGGGCTGGTGGCAGGCCTGACCTTGGCCGAGTTCGCGCGGGGCTATGCCCTGACGGGCTTTCCTTGGGCGTTGGTCAGCCACATCTGGGTCGGAACGCCAGTGGCGCAGGTGGTTGCGCTGATTGGCCCCTTCGGGCTGGCCCTGCTGACCACCCTGATCGCGGCTATGGCTGCGCGGTTTAAGCTGCGCGGGGTTGCGGGTGGGGCGGCGTTGCTTGGGTTAGGCTGGGCCTATGGGCTTTACACCCTGTCGCAGCCCACACCCTTGGACGCTGGCGTGACCCTGCGCTTGGTGCAACCCAATGCCCCGCAACAGGCGAAATGGGACCCTGTCCAGACCCAGATATTCTATGAGCGTTTGCTGGCCGCCACATCGGCCCCACTCGGCCCCTTGGGCAAGGTCGACCTGGTGATCTGGCCAGAAACCGCCCTGCCCTATTTCGTTGAAGAAAACCCCGATCTACCCGCCCAAATCACCGCTGCGGCCCAAGGGGCGGCGGTGGCTGTTGGATTGCAGCGCCTCCAACAATCGGCCGAGGGCAGCCGCGCGTGGAACAGTTTGAAAGTCTACGGGGCGGGCGGACAGGAACTGGCGACTTACGACAAGCACCATCTGGTGCCATTTGGCGAATACATCCCGTTGGGTGATCTGGCCTATCAATGGTTTGGCCTGCGGTCCTTTGCGGCACAAACTGGGGCGGCTTACACGGCGGGGCCGGGCCCCATGGTGCTGGACCTTGGGGCGAAACTGGGCAAAGTCGTGCCGCTGATCTGCTATGAGGCTGTCTTTCCACAAGACTTGCGCGTGGCCTACCGCGCAGACTGGATCTTGCAGATCACCAACGATGCTTGGTTTGGCACCGTCTCGGGGCCCTTTCAACACGCGGCCCAAGCGCGGCTGCGGGCGATTGAACAAGGCCTGCCTTTGGTGCGCGTGGCCAACACCGGACTGACCGAAGTCATCGATGCCCGCGGTCGCATCACCGGCCAATTGCCCTTTGGCACCAGCGGTTTTCTGGATGCAACCCTCCCCGGCGCGCTGTCAGCCCCCCTCTATGCCCGCTGGGGCGAGATCCCCGCCCTTGTTCTGCTGGCGGGCTGCTTCCTTTTTGCCCTGCGCAAACCGCGTACCGCTTGGGCTTGACGGCCCGCCCCATTGGGTCTAGCCCTGCAAAACAAACTGTCACAACGGCTTCCTGGCGTGGCAGGCATACCCCAACCGGAGCACTTCCCCATGGCACGTAAATCCTATGTTTTCACCTCTGAATCCGTTTCAGAGGGGCATCCTGATAAACTGTGTGACCGCGTCTCGGATGCGGTTCTTGACGCTTTCCTGACGGCCGAACCCCTGGCCCGCGTGGCCTGTGAAACCTTCGCCACCACGGGGCGGGTTGTGGTGGGCGGCGAGGTGGGTCTGGCCAAAGAAGAACACACCGCCGCCATGATGGCACAGATCGACGCCATTGTGCGTGATTGCGTCAAAGACATCGGCTATGAACAAGACAAGTTCCATTGGAAAACGCTGGAAGTGCACAACTACCTGCACGGCCAATCAGCCCATATCGCCCAAGGGGTCAACCGCGATGGCGCAGGCGACCAAGGCATCATGTTTGGCTATGCCTGCCGCGAAACGCCCGAATTGATGCCAGCCCCCATCCAATATGCCCATGCCATCCTGCGCCGTCTGGCCGAGGTGCGCAAATCGGGCAAAGAGCCGACCCTTGGGCCAGATGCCAAAAGCCAGTTGAGCCTGCGCTATGAAGACGGCGTTCCGGTCGAAGTCACCTCGATCGTGCTGTCGCATCAGCACGCGCTGGAAAGCCAGACCTCTGACGATATCCGCGCCATTGTCGAACCCTATATCCGCGAAGTGCTGCCTTCAGGCTGGATCACCGAAAAGACCGAATGGTGGGTGAACCCCACAGGAAAGTTTGTCATTGGCGGCCCAGCCGGCGATGCGGGCCTGACGGGCCGCAAGATCATCGTTGATACCTACGGCGGGGCAGCCCCGCACGGCGGCGGCGCGTTTTCGGGC
>CAXNKP010000174.1:0-5544 GCA_964202815.1 Stagnihabitans sp.
AAAACACGCGTTGAATTGTTGTTCGACGGAGATTCTGTCCGTCATGATTTTCACAATAGACTGAAGAGTTTACATTGGACGCAGATCCGAAACACCCTTGCCATCAGCGAAGATCGCAAAATCATTTTTGTGCACATCCCGAAATGCGGTGGCACGTCGATTGACCGATCAGATATCTTTGAAGGTGGCATCCACCGCCATGGGCATCCTAGTTTGCCGCGATTTAAGGAAATCCTTGGCCTGCGCCTTTCGCAATTTCGCGTTCTTACCCTTGTTCGAAATCCGTGGGATCGTTTGATCTCTGCGTTTCACTTCGCGTCGCAGCATGCCGGATCCTATCATAACAGGGACTCCAAGGTCGCGATTGATCTGTTGAGTGAGTTCGAAGATGATTTGCACCGGTTTCTCGCCACCTTCTGTGACGAGCCGAATAGGTTCACCAAAGCGCTATGGTTCCGCCCTGCCGTTTCCTTCTTTGACCCCGCCCAGTGCGACGTCCCCTATTTCATCCAAAAGCTTGAAGAAAAAGACAACCTTGGCCCCCTGCGTCAATTCCTTGGAATGCCTGATTTTCAACTAGGCCACGAACGCATTGGCACCACCCCGCCCTCGGCAAAGTCAGCCTTTACCGAGGAGATTTTTCGCAAAGTGGGCGAGATCTATGCCGCTGATGTGCAGGCCTTTGGCTATCAAGACACCACGATGGCCCAACTTAAATATTAAAGCGCGCCCACTCACACGCGCAAACGGCGCATCTGCACCACTTGGCCGATCAGCCCCAAGGGTGGCACGGCGCGCATCAGGTCGCACAGCATCAGAATATCGCCCCAAATCCCCGTCCAAAACCCGTATTTCGCCGATTTCACCGGGCTTTTCACACCGGGCAGCCGCACCACGGCCAAAGGCGCGTGAGCTTTGAGGATCAGCGCATTCAAGAACACCTCAAAGCCAAACTTCGGCAGGCGCTGCAAAGCCTTTTCCTGCCCCGCCAGCAAATCACGCCGCAAGGCCCGCTCGCCCGAGATATAGTCTAACCCGATCCACCGCCACAGACCCGGCGCGTTGTCGCGCAGTGAGATTGACATGGCAGCGCGCCCTTGAAGAACAGGCGTGATCAGCGCCGTCAGATGGGCGGGCGACAGGCCCACCAGATCGGCGTCAATCAGCAAGATCACCTCTGAGCGGGTCTCGGCAAAGCCCCTTGCCAATGCCGCCGTCTTGCCGCCGTTTTGCGCCAAGGTGATCAGCCGCGCCTGAGGGTAACCGCCCACCACCGCCGAGGTGCCATCGCGTGACCCATCATCCACCACCAGAACCTCGTCAATCAACGGGTGCCCCAGCACAGCCTGAAGCACCGCCCCGATGCGGGCCTCTTCGTTGAAGGCAGGGATGATACAGGTTAGTTTCATGGGCGTTGGCGCTGCCACATTGCCAAAAGCACCACCGCCAGCGCCACCACCAAGCCCAGCGAGATGCGCCAGATCCACGTATCCACCGCCGCATAGGCCGATCCGATAAACCACCCGATCAGCGTGAAAGCCGCCGTCTTGGGCAACGTGCCAACCAGATTATAGGCCATATAGACCGAAAAGTTCATCCGCGCCGCCCCCGAGGCCAGCATGACGGCCAAGCCCGCCGAATGCGTCCATTTGCCCAACAAGATGGTCCAGCCGCCTTTGGTGGCAAAATGCCCTTCCAGCGAAAGTTTACGCGCCTGCGTCATGCCCAGACGGGTCAACCAACGCTCGGGCAGAAGGGCGGGGCCAAGGCGGCCGATCCAGTAATACATGGCATCGCCGATCAGATCGCCCAGCACGCAGACCATGTAAACCGCCCAGATGTTCATATAACCCAGTTTGGCAAGGTAGGCCGCGATGACGGTGACGATCGGGCCCTCGATCACAGCCATGGGGCCCACCAGCCACAGGCCATGGGCCTGCATCAGGGCCAAAACGGCGTCTTGCGACATCAGGGCTTGTCCTTTGGGGCTGCGACTTCGGCAGCAGTCATGGCATTGCCGCGCCATTCAAAGGAATTGCCAGTCCACGCAGCAAACCAAAGGGCTGGCAGCAAAGCATCGCGGCTTGCCCAAGCCAGCAGATCGGTGGGGGCGCGGGGCCAATCTGCGGCTGCGGCCAAAAGATATTCGGCCCCGTACCACAGCACCAGAAAGGCCGGAATCCACCACAGTGGCGCGCCCATGGCGACCAGCGCCAGCAACGCCAGAAAAGGCAGGGTGGCTCCCGCCAGCAGTTCAGGCAAAAACAGCGTCAAAAAGCCTAAGCGCCGCACTTTGGCCCAGCGCACTTGACGCCGCCAGACCACAAAGCCTTGCCGCACCCCTATGGGTTGGGCAAAGAACTTCCCCGGCAAACGCACCACCTTGCCTTGGGCGCGCACGGTTTTGGTTGATGCGACATCCTCGGCCATTTCGCGCCCCAAGACAGCAATTCCGCCTGCCGAGTCTAGCACGTGGCGGTCCCACAACAGCATTTTGCCCTGCGCATAGCCCTGCCCAAGACGCGACGCCGCCATTTGCCAGCGCGCCTGAAAGGTGTTCAAAAAGGCGCATTCCACACGGCCCCAAAACCCGTCCGGTCGAATGCCAATAGGCGGAGAAGACACCAGCCCCGTCTGTGGCGTAAACTCGGCCATGCAGCGGCGCAGGGCGTCAGGGGGCAAGATCACATTGCTGTCAGACATCAGAATATGGTCAAAGTGCGCCGCCTGCCAGCCTTTGACCAGATTGTTCAGCTTGGGATTGCCCGAGATCTTGTCATCCCCCGTCAAAACCCGCGCCGCGACATTCGGATGCCGGTTCATCAGCTTTTGCACCAGCACCACCGCCGGGTCGCCAGCATCGGCCGCACAAAAGATCAGTTCAAAGCGCGGGTAATCCAGGCGAAAGGTGGTTTCCAGCGTCTCTTCCAGAAAATTCTCAAGCCCGCAGATCGGGCGCAGCACGCTGACAGGCGGCAGAACCAAAGGCCCGCCCGCAGGCTTGCGCCATAGGGCTGCCAGCGCCAAGCCCACGCCCGCCCATTGCACCATAAGGCAGAGGCCCGCGAAAAAGGATAAGATGAGGGCCAAGCCCATGGTCACGCCTTTGCCAAGATCCCGCGTTGCCCGCTCATCTTTGGCGGGCTTGTGCAAAACCCATATGCACCGGGCTGGCGGCCGTTTCCAGTGGAAGCCGTGGCTGGCTGGCATTTTCCGCCCCATGCGCCGCCCAGTCGATCAGCAGCAGGCGCCCGCCTGCGGTTTCCACCAGGGCGCTGGCATTTTCCACCCAGTCGCCGCAATTGGCATATTCCACCCCGTGATCGGCATGCAGGGCGGGCTTGTGGAAATGGCCACAGATGATGCCATCAGCCTGATGGTGGCGCGCTACATCCGACAGACGCTGTTCAAAGGCATCGCAGGCGCGGATCATGTCGTTAAAGCGTTTGACCAGTCGCTCGGCCAGATTGGATTTGGGTAAGCCGCGGCGTTGCCGCCGCATGTTGATCCAGCCGATCAGCCCGCGCACGCCGCTGTCGATCCGCGTTGACAGGCGCGATAGTTTGGGGAATTTGGCATCGAACAGATCCGTCTCATCGCCATGCACCACCAGATAGCAGCGGCCATCGGCGGCTTTGTGCAGGACGCGGTCGTGAATTTCCACGCCCAACATCGCCTGCCCAATGAAGCGGCGAAAGAAGGCATCATGGTTGCCGGGGGTAAAGACCAGCCGCACGCCGTTGCGGGCGCGGTCAAACAAGATGGCCAGCACCTCTTGCTGTGCGGATGTCCAATGGGCACCCAAAGGCAGCCAAGTGTCGATGATATCGCCGACGAGATAAATCACATCCGCCGTATGGGCCTGCAAGAACGACAACAGCAGATCATCGCGGCAAGCGCGCGATCCAAGGTGCAGGTCAGACAGGAACAGCACCGGAAAGTGCCGTGCGGGATGGGCGCTTGGCTGAGGTGCGATCAAAGCGCCCGCAGGCAAGAAATCGGCGGGATGCATTCTCATCTCATCGTCCCCTTCCGGCGCGCCCTTTTGGGCGTTGGTCCTAGCGGGCGGGCTTTGACGGTTCCGTCGACGCTTCGCCACTCTTTTGCGCAAACACCTAAAGGGTTTCTGCAACGGCGATATGACAGTGAACCGCCCTTCATCCCCAACTGCTTGCGGATGGTAAGGCCGCACCCCCAAGGGGTGCGCAGCTATGGCCTGCGATGGGCCAGGCGTTTTTGCGATTTGCTGCAGGTGCAGCACATCGTGGGCCGGATCAGGGTTTAAGCATTTGCTCTGCCATGTGACAGGCCAAAGTGACAAATCGACTTTGCCGCGCCTTTGCCCCGTCTTCTGACAGGCGCGGCACGATCCAGCCGACATAACTGAACGCGCGCAAGGCTTGAAACAGCGGCAGTGCTTTCAGGTCTATGGGGCGTGTCGCAAGGTAGCCTTGCACAAAGGCCTCTTGCAGTGGGGCTGGGTTTGCCTCGCGCAGGATAAAGTTCAAGACGGTGGCCATATCAAACAGCCGATAGCCAAAACCGCCATCGTCAAAATCGATCAGATGCGGCCCACCCGGGCCGATCAGCACATTTTCTTGCACCAGATCGGCATGGATCAGACCATAATCCGCGTCCTCCAACGCCAAAAGCCGCGCCAAGGCCTGCGTGTGCGCTTGGGTCAGTAGGGCGGTTTGTGCCGTACTCAGCAGCGGGTTTTCCCAAAATCTGCCCCATAACGGGGCCTCCCCAAGCAGCCCTTGCGCGTCCCAGACGGGGCGGTCAAAGCCGGGCGGCGGGGCCCAGTCATCGCTTTTTTGGTGTAATAGCGCCATGGACTGCCCCAAGGTACGGTAGGCGGGCTCTCCGTCGACCTGTGGATTAAGGTGGCCGCCAAGGCACATGGGCACGCCGTCTAGCCAGCCCAGCACATCGACGATCTGGCCGCCCACATCGTGGCACAGCGCCCCGTCCAGCGCCGGGTAAGGGCGCGGCACAGACAGGCCGCGCTGGGCAAGGGCTGCCATCCATTCCAATTCTGACAAAAGCTGGGCGGTGCTGCGCAACCCGCGCCGATGCAGGCGCAGCGCCAAAGGCTGGGGGGCATCAATGCGATAAACCAGGTTCTCGCGTGCGGCCACAAGCGTTGCGCTAAAGGCCTGCAATCCCCAAAGCGGCAGCGCTTGGGCCAAGGTCGCGCTCATCTGCGCACTTTGGGTCATAAGGGCCAGCGCTGGGGCATGTGTCTTTCCTTTCAGGCCTCAGCCTCGCCAAAGGCAGCCATTGGCCTATGTTAACTGTGTTTGACGCCGCTGCAAAGAAGCGCGGGCCATTGACGCTGGCCTGCGGGAATGCGATGCGAACAGACGAGGCCTTGGGGGCATGATGCAGGACAAACCGCTTGATCCGTCAGAGCGCACGTTGCTCAAGACGATGGCCGAACTTCACGCGGCCCATGGGTCTGTGTCGCGCGATGCGCTGTCAGTGGCCACGCGCGGGCGCGGGGTGGAATTTGGTCGGTCTTACGCGCATCTCAAAGCCCTC
>CAXNKP010000175.1:0-5532 GCA_964202815.1 Stagnihabitans sp.
CGCAGGAAATGGAACAGGTTGTGCAGATCGACCTTCCAATACCACTGGGTGTAAATATTCATCGGCAGGTTCATGCGCGCCAATTCGCGCGCCAGCCCCTGTTGCCCCTCTTGCGAAAGCATGTCTTCGTAATGGTCATAGGCGGTTGCCGCATCGCGTTTAAGCATATCCAGCACGCGGGCGGCTTCTTCGCCCGATAGCACCTCCCCCCGCCCTTGGTTATTCACGCTTGATTGCGCGGCCAATTGCGAGGGTTCGGGGATGTAAAATTCACGGTCCAGAATCGAATAGCGGGCGGAATATTCGTTCACATTGGCGGTGCGGTGGCGAATCCATTGGCGGGCGACAAAGACCGGCAGTTTGATATGCAATTTAATTTCGCACATCTCGAACGGGGTCGAATGCCAATGCCGCATCAGATAGCGGATCAGCCCTTCGTCGTTTTGCACATGTTTGGTGCCCGCCCCATAGCTGACCCGTGCGGCCTGCACGATGGCCCCATCGTCGCCCATATAGTCGATCACCCGCACCAGCCCGTGATCCAGCACGGGGTAGGCTTTGTACAGATGGCTTTCCATCCCCTCACTGACCGCGCGCAGGGTCAGGCGCGGCGTGGCGCGGGCGGCTTCGATCTCGGCTAACTGGTCAGCAGACAGGGGCATAAGGCGGGCCTTTCCGGCATGAGTCGCGCTTAGAATAGCGTTAGGGTGCGGGAATGTCAGCGGCAGGCAGTTTTCGCCGCTGACGCGCCCCGTTTGAGCTGCTATGGTATCCCAAGCCCACAGGATAGGAATCTCCCCGCGATGAAAGTTCGGTATCTGCACACGATGGTCCGCGTTTTGGATCTTGAAAAGTCTATGGCCTTTTACAAGCTGCTCGGCTTGGAAGAAATCCGCCGTATCGACAACGACAAGGGTCGCTTTTCGCTGATTTTCCTTGCAGCCCCCGGCCAGCCCGAAGCGCCGGTTGAGCTGACGTTCAACTGGGATGGCGACACGGGTCTGCCGTCAGACGGGCGGCACTTTGGTCATTTGGCCTATGAGGTTGACAATATTTATGACGTTTGCGCCAAGTTGGCCGCCGCTGGGGTGACGATCAACCGTCCGCCGCGCGATGGGCATATGGCTTTTGTGCGCAGCCCGGACAATGTTTCGATCGAGATCTTGCAGATGGATGGAAGTCTGCCGCCGCAAGAGCCTTGGGCCAGCATGGGCAATACCGGTCATTGGTAACATGCGGGGGGTAGGCTTTGCCCTGCCCCTAGCGCACCTTCAGCGTGGCTAGCCCCAGCATGGCCAGGATCAAAGAGATGATCCAAAACCGGATCACGATCTGCGGTTCAGCCCAGCCGCGCTTTTCGAAATGGTGGTGGATCGGGGCCATGAGGAAGATCCGCTTTTTGGTGATCTTGTAATAAGCCACCTGAATGATCACCGAAAGCGCCTCGACAACAAACAGCCCGCCGACAATGGCCAGCACGATTTCATGCTTGATGCAGACCGCAATGGCACCAAGCGCGCCGCCCAAGGCCAAGGAGCCGGTATCGCCCATGAACACCGCAGCGGGTGGGGCATTGTACCATAAGAACCCAAGGCCCGCGCCGAACAAGGCGGCGGCAAAGATCAAGATCTCGCCCGTGCCCGCAACGAAATGCACGCCAAGATATTCCGAGAAGTTGAAGTTGCCCACAACATAGGCGATCACGCCCAAAGTGGCGCCGGCGATCATCACCGGCATGATGGCAAGCCCATCCAAGCCGTCGGTCAGGTTGACCGCATTAGCAGACCCTACAATCACAAACATCCCGAACGGCACATAGAACAGGCCCAGATTGATCAGGGTGTTCTTGAAGACGGGCAAGGCCAGTTGGCCCGTCAAGCCCGCCGGATGAAAGCTTGCCGCCGCGTAGGTCGCCAAACCAGCGATCACCAATCCCAAGAGAATGCGGATGCGCGACGAGACGCCCTTGGTGTTTTGCTTGGTGACCTTGGCATAGTCATCGGCAAAGCCTATCCCGCCAAAGGCCAAAGTCACCAAGAGCACGATCCAGATATAGGGATTGTCCAGACGTGCCCAGACCAGCGTGGTAAAGACCAGCGCCGACAGGATTAACAACCCCCCCATCGTGGGCGTGCCTGCCTTGGAAAAGTGGCTTTGCGGCCCGTCTTCGCGGATGGGCTGGCCCTTGCCCTGCTTGCGGCGCAACAATTCGATCAGTGGGCGGCCGAAGATAAAGCCGAAAATCAGCGCCGTGATGAAGGCACATCCTGCGCGGAAGGTGATATATTTGAACAGGTTGAAAATGCCACCGCCATCGGCAAACTGCGTCATCCAATACAGCATTTATCCCCCTCCAAATATCTGGGCAGCCCCGTGCATCGGGACCGAGTGGCCTAATTTGCGCAATCCGTCAACGAGAAGGGACACTTTGATCCCCTTAGAGCCTTTCACCAGCACCACATCGCCTGCATCGACCAGGCTGCGCAAGCGTGGCAGCAACTCTTTCGCCTCGGCCACCCATGCGCCGCGTTGAGCGCGGGGCAAGGCCGCGTGCAGCGCTTGCATGCGGGGTCCGACACAGTGGATCGTCGTGATCCGCTCTAACCTCGCATGATCGGCAATGGCGCGGTGCAGCGCCACTTCGGTGGGGCCCAGTTCCAGCATATCGCCCAGAATGGCGATGCGGCGGCCTTGGCCAATGCGGCCAGCGCCATCTTCGGGACTGGCCGCGATCAACACATCCAAAGCTGCGGCCATCGAGGCGGGGTTGGCATTAAAGGCATCGTCGAACAGATCAAACCCGTCATCTTCCAGCTGGTCGAACAAAATGCGCTCGAAAGTGCCGCGCCCGGCGGGCGGGGCCCAAAGGCCTAGGTCGGTGGCGGCGATCGCAAGGTCCAGCCCCAAAGCATCGGCCACGGCCAAAGCCGCCAAACCGTTCAACGCAAAGTGTCGCCCCGGCGAGCGGACCTTGAACAGGAACGGCACGCCCATACGCTCGGCGCGTACAATCGTGGCCCCTTCGCCCAAAGTGGCGGACGTCAGGTGATACTGCGCTTGGGCGCTGGTGCCAAAGCTGCGGATATGGGCGTTTTGGCGGAGCGCGGCGGCCAAAAGCAGCGGCGTTGTCACCAGATCGGCAGGCAGCACGGCGGTGCCGCTGGGTTCCAGCCCGTCACAGATCGCGGCTTTTTCTTGGGCGATGCCAGTGATATCGCCAAAAGCCTCAAGATGGGCGGCCGCCACCGTGGTGATCAGCGCCACATGCGGGCGGGCCAAACGGGCAAGGGGGGCAATCTCTCCGGGATGGTTCATGCCGATTTCAATCACGGCGAATTGGGTATCTTGGGCCATGCGCGCCAGTGTAAGCGGCACGCCCCAGTGGTTGTTGTAGCTCGCTTCCGCAGCATGGACCCGGCCTTGCCCGCCCAAAATGGCGCGGAGCATCTCTTTGGTCGAGGTTTTGCCAACCGAACCTGTCACCGCCACCACCTTGGCCGTGCTGCGCGCCCGCCCCGCCGCCCCAAGGGCCGTCAGGGCCGCCAAGACATCGGGCACGATCAACAGGGGCGCTGATCCGTCCAGCCCGTCAGGAATATGGCTGACCATCGCCGCCGCCGCCCCTTTCGACAGGGCTTGCGCGACGAACGCATGCCCGTCGCGCAGGTCTTTCAGCGCCACAAAAAGATCGCCCCGTTGCAAGCTGCGGGTGTCAATGGACACGCCGCTGGCTGCCCAATCACAGGGGCTGGTGCCGCCCGTGGCGGCCATAGCCTCGGCAGAGGTCCATAACGCTTGGGTCAAATCACACCGTCCAGGGCCGCTACGGCAATGCTTGCCTGTTCCACGTCGTCAAAGGGGTAGATGTCGCCCTTGATGATCTGGCCCGTTTCATGCCCCTTGCCTGCGATCAGCAAAGCATCCCCCGCGCCCAGCGCATCAACACCGCGCAAGATTGCCTCGGCCCGGTCGCCGACCTCGGTGGCCTCGGGGCAGGCTTGCAGGATGGCCGCGCGGATCACGGAGGGATCCTCGCTTCTGGGGTTATCATCCGTCACAAACAGCACATCGCCATGGGTCTGTGCGGCTTGCCCCATCAGCGCGCGTTTTGAGGTGTCGCGGTCGCCGCCCGCGCCAAAGACGATGACAATCCGCCCCATCACATGCGGGCGCAGGGCCTGCAAGGCGGTGGCAATGGCGTCGGGCGTGTGGGCATAGTCGACAAAGACCGATGCGCCGTTCTTGCGGGTGGCGGCCAGTTGCATCCGCCCGCGTACGCCCGTCAACGCCTGCAACGTCGCCATCACATCGCCCGGACGGGCCCCTGCAGCGATCACCAAACCAGCCGCCAGCGCCACGTTTTCGGCCTGAAACCCACCGATCAGCGACAGGCGGGTTTGATAGGTCACCCCGCGAAACGACAGCCGCAGATCTTGGCCTGTGGCATCAAAGCGCTGCGTGATCAGGCGCAAGTCGCATTGGGCCCCGTGGCCCACCGTGATCAACCCCTGCCCCTTGGCGCGCACCATGTCGGCCAACTTTGCGCCTTTGGGGTCATCCAGATTGATCACCGCCATGCCATCTGGCGGCAAAAGGCGGGTGAAAAGCCCAGCTTTGGCGGCAAAATAGGCGTCAAAGGTCTTGTGATAATCCAGATGGTCTTGGGTGAAGTTGCTAAAGCCCGCCGCCTTCAAGCGCACCCCGTCCATCCGGCGCTGGTCTAGCCCGTGGCTTGATGCCTCCATTGCGGCATGGGTCACGCCGGCAGCGGAGGCTTGGGAAAGCATCTGGTGCAGCGTCAAAGGGTCGGGCGTGGTGTGGGACGAGGGGGCGGACCAAGCGCCCTGAACGCCCGTGGTGCCGATGTTGATGGCGGCCAGGCCCAACAGCATCCAAATCTGGCGACAAAAGGTCGCAGTTGAGGTTTTGCCATTGGTGCCGGTGACAGCCACCATGGTCGCGGGCTGTGCGCCGTACCACAGAGCTGCCGCACGCGCCAAAACCTCGCGCGGGTCTTGCGCCACCACCAGTGCCACGGGTGCGCCGTCAAGGGCCACTTGGGCCAGACGGGCCCCCAAGGCATCGGTCAAGATCGCCGCAGCGCCCGCCTCGATGGCGGTGGCGATGTAGGTTGCGCCATGCAGCGCCGATCCGGGCAGGGCGGCAAAGAGGAAGCCGGGCCGAACCGTGCGGCTATTGGCCGTCAATCCCGTCAAAAGCGGATCACGCCCACCCCGCGCCGAAAGGCCCAAATGCGACATCGGTTGAGGGCCTGCGGGGCACGCAGATTGGATCGCTGCCATCGCCCCCTACTCCTGCGCCAAGGGCTGTTTGGGGGGGGCGTTGACATCGGACCAGCTTTCCCCGTCCAAAATTGGGTGCAAGCCCATCAAGGGCCCGACACGACGGATGATTTCCGCCGCCACGGGCACAGCGGTGTAACCTGCAGTGCGCAAGGGCTTGGCCCCCGCCTTGTCAACGGGTTCATCCAAGGTCACGACCAGCACATATTGCGGATCGCTGGCCGGAAAC
>CAXNKP010000176.1:0-5530 GCA_964202815.1 Stagnihabitans sp.
GCGAACCTGAGGCCCATCCTTCGCCGTCTGCGCAACGGCGCGGACCGTACCGCCATCAAAATCGTCGCGCAACCGAACCCCAGCCATGGCAAACCTCCTCCGTTTGCCATGTTGAAGCAAATCTCAGACCATTTGGGAATCCCAAAAACAAGTCACCATCAGCGCGCTTTGGTATTAGTTTATTTGCGCCAGCGCCTGCTGCACAATATCAATTCCTACAAGCTCGCTCCACGCCGCTAGCAGGCGCTTTGTAACGGGGCCGATTTTGCCGTCACCCACAACCCCGCCGTTGAACTTGGTTGCGGGCATGATGCAATAGGGCGTCGAGGTGAAGAACACCTCGTCAGCGGTCGCAAGATCATAGGGCAGAAGCACCGTTTCCTGCGTTGGAATCCCCAGCTTCTGCGCCAGTTCCAGCGCGGTCGACCGACTTACACCAGCGAGACAATTGACCGTTGTTGGCGTCTTCAGCACGCCATTGATGACGGCAAATATATTGCCGCCCTTGTTTTCGGCAACATGGCCATCAAGGTCGAGGATAACGCTTTGTGCCAGCGGATCGACCAGCTTGACCTCCATTTCAGCCAGCGTATAGGGAAGACGGCTGCGGTTCTTGATGCGCGGGTCAAGCGATTGGCTTGGCACCATCCGGCTCATCGGCGTCACGGCGTGGCAGCCGTCGCGATAGAAATTGGCCCAACTGCGCAGGTCCATCAGCTGGGTGAAGATCATCACCGTCGCCGCGCCCAACTGCTTGGTCGGATCGGCACCCGGCACCGATAGCCCGCGTGATATGTTGTGAACGATCCAGCAATCCTGATGATCCTCGTAGTTCGACAGGTTCGCCGCAAGCACGTCGAGGGTGATCTTTTTTAACTGCTCGGGGGTCATCTGCGGATTGATTTGGGTAAGTTTCATCGATCGGTAAAGCCGCGCGATATGCTCGTCCAGTTTGAACGGCGTCTTGTGGAAGGTGCGGGTCGATTCCGTCACCGTGTCAGCCAGCATGATGGCGCTGTCAAAAATCGAAATCTTGGCTTCGTGCTCGGGCACCATTTCGCCAGAAATATAGACCAGTCTCGTCATGGCAAAACCTCAGATGTTAAGGACAATGGGCTGGTCCAGTTCGGCGACCACGCCGTCGTCGCCGGCATCGGCGCGCCACATCATCATGGCGAATTCGGCGGGCTGATCGAGCACCGTCAGACCGGCATGCCAGACGTTGCGGGCAATGCAGACGGCATCTTCAGGGCCCGCCAGGAAAGCTTTTGCATTAGCCGCGTCAGGGGTGCCATCAGGGCGCGTGGGGGCGACAAGCACGATCCAGCGGCCAGCCGAAAGCGGCAAGAAGCTTTGCGTCGAGTGGGGATGTCGTTCGAGGCTGGTGATCGACACGCGCGCCCCCTTCGCCGGTTTGGGGCACAGAATGGCAAAGGCATGGTGGCCCGGCGTGTCGCCCTTTTCCAGCACTTCGGGGACATCGGTGAACTTGCCATCCTTGGCTTTCAGGATGATGGCGTAGGGGGCAAGGGCTTTGGCAGAGAGTTTGGGCAGGGGCATGATCTTGCTCAATTAAGACGGGTGAAGCTGGCGTGGGCCACGGGGCCTTTAAGCAGGCCCATCACGTCGCGACCATCTTCGCAGTCGCGGATCAGGGCGAAGACAGGTTCCAGCGCCTCGAAATAGCCGTCGACGATTGCGGGTGTGTGCTCGGTGCAGGTGTAAACGCTGGTGGCCGCAAGATAGCCTTTTTCCAGCATCTCTTGCGTGATCAGGGTTTTATAGGCCTGCGCCTTCTTGGTCTTGAAGCCAAAAGACGTCAGCGCCGGAACACCCGCTGTTGTCAGGGGCAGCCCGTATCTTTGCCCCAACGCCTGCCAGCGCGCCGTGATATCACGGCCTGTGGCGGTGATCGTGTCCCACGATTTCTCGCGTTCCATGACGCCAAGGGTAGCGACCCCTGCGACAGAGCCGATCCGTTCGGTCCAGAAGGTCGAAGAGATAAAGGTGCCCTGCGCCGCCTCCATGATGTCGCGCTTGCCGATGACGCCGGTAATGGCATAGCCATTGCCCAGCGCCTTGCCAAACACCGCCATGTCGGGGTCAACACCATAGACTTTGTGCAACCCTCCCAGCGCTTGCCGGAAGCCAGAGGTGCATTCGTCAAAGATCAGAATGACGTTATGGGCATCGGCGATTTGCCGCGCCCGAACAAGAAAATCTCCCTTCGGCTCGAAATTGCGCGAGACTTCCATCTTGATGACACCGATGTTCTGGGTGCGGATCAGTTCCTCAAGCCCATCGGCGTCGTTGTAAGCGAAGGGAAACACCGAACCGCGCAGCGATTGGGGAACGCCGTTCGCGCTGAGACCGGGCAGCAGGTGGCCTGCGAGCTTTTCCTCGTCGCCCAGATTGGCCGCAAGGTACCAGTCGTGCCAGCCGTGATAGCCACAAAGGGCTACACCATCGCGGCCGCTGGCGGCGCGGGCGATGCGGATGGCGATGGCATTGGCCTCACCACCCGTGCGGGCAAAACGGGCCATGTCTGCCCAAGGATGCAGTTCAATCAACCGCTGCGCCAGTTCCACTTCTTCGGGTGCGTTAAGGGTCGACATATTGCCAAGCTCGATCGTGCGCATGACGGCCTCGTCGACCTCGGGATGGCCGTAACCCAGCGTGTTGCAGCCGATGCCCATGATCGACATGTCAATATATTCGCGGTCGTCAAGGTCCCAGACATGGCACCCTTTGGCCCTTGAATAATAGGCCGGCCATAGATCGGGCAGGAACTGCTCGGGCCGCTTGGACAGCAACATATTGCCGCCGGGAATGACGGTCTTGGCCGTCTTCCAAAGCTTTTGCCCCTTGCCCATCCCAGCAGCCCCTTTTTGTTTGCGGCGCTGCCGCATGCGTTGACAGCATGCTATACTGTTATAAGAATAACAAGATAGAAATCAGAGGGTGGGCAGACCGTGCGGCGCTGGACAAAAGAACACGGGGCGCGGTTAGAAGGGTCTCGTGATCTTGACCGTTTCAAGGTGCAGGCCCCCAGTATTGTGCGGGCCCCCGGTGGCGGCTACCGGTTATTTTATACGGGCATTGGACCCGGCAAACCCTTCGCCGACTGCCAAGGCTATATTCTCAGCGCCGTCTCGCAAGATGGCCTGCGCTTTACGCCAGAGCCTGGCATCCGCCTCGCCCCTCAACCGAACCTGCCCCATATGGCGTTGCGCGTTCTCGCGCCAAGCGTTGTTGCTTTGCCCGACGGGCACTGGCGGATGTATTTCGAAGCGCGCGGTCCGGCCGATGTCGCCACGTCGATCTGTAGCGCTGTGTCGGAAGATCAGGTGTCGTGGCGGCTGGAACCGGGGGTGCGCCTTGCAAGCCCCGGCGGTGTGGGCGCTCCGCGCTTCTTGTCGGGCAGCAATGGCGAAGGACGGCTTTATTGCTTCCGCTCTGACTACGGCCCTGCGGGTCTGGCTGCTGGACTTCGGGTTGGGACGCCCGTGGTCAGCGCGACCACGCGAAACGGGTTGGACTTTACCCTTGACCCAGGCCTGCGGATGGCCGACCGGCAGGGTGACATCGACAGCGCTGGCATCACTGCGGCCGAGGTACTGCCCGGCGCACCCCTGACGATGTACTTTTCGGCTTGGCAAGATCTGCCCCAAGGCAGGGTGCCGCTACGTCACCCAAGCCTTGATCGCGATGCCGTTGCAGCCGGCACCAGTGCCGACTTCGCGGCGGCGTCGATTGCGGCAGATATGTCAGGCTATCGGTCCCGCATTCTGGCTGCGCATTCCGACAATGGCCTTGACTGGATCCGCGACGGTGTTGTCATCGCGGGCGATGGCTATGGCGGCAGCGATATCGATGCTGTTCATGCCGAAGACATGTCACTCATTGCCCTGGGTGACGGTCGCTGGCGCATGTACTACGCCGCTTGCGACGCGCTTGGCACTTGGCGCATCGCAAGTGCGGTCAGCGACTAGCCGGCAACCAAGCCGGAAAGTGCGTGGCAAGGATGTCACGGTACTGGCGGTAGACCTCTTCGCTAGCAGTCTCGTAGGGATGCAACAGCGCTAGGGGGAAATCCGGTTCGCTCAGCTTGTGGATCACCTTGTCATAAGCGCCGTCGATGAAGCTTGTGCCAGCGGTATCAAGCAGGGCGTGAAGCACGCCGCAAAGTTCACGGTAAAGCGCGCTGAACCGCGCCGCCTCGCCGTTGCGTCCCGCGTCGAGATATTCCCGCGCCCTTCGCGGATTGCTGGAGGAAATCGAGGAAAGAAGTCCACATTCGCCAAGGGGCGCGCCCAGATAATAGCCCTGCTCAGTCAAAAAATGCCGAAGGTGCGGTGCATGGGTCATCAGGCCGGAAATCATGAACGGATCACCGCCGCCGTATTTGGTCGCCACGAGGTTGGGGTGACGCTCGGCCAATTCGACATATTCGCGCGGGCGCACCAAGCGGCCCGCGCGCATCAGGTTGTAGTGCAAAAACCGGCAATCGCCGAAACGGTCACAGATTTCTGCGAAGACGCGCCGCATCTCAGTATCCGCGGGGGGCGCCCAGTTGGGCAGCGCAAACTGGAATGTGTCGCCCCCAAGCGTGCGGCAGAATTTGATACGCTCGATCATCGTGGCAAGCGACAGGCTGACGATGCCGATCATCGGCGGCGCGCCGCCCGCCTCGTGCATCGCTTCGGTGAAAATCGTCGCAACGCGCCGGAACATCGCGTCGCTGACGGCGTAGCCTTCACCAGCCGTGCCGAACACGTAAAGATCGGGAAGGCCCGCTGCGACCAGATTGCGGATGGTGCGCCGGAACAGCGCCTCGTCAAGGTCGCCGTCGCGGCGCCAAGGCAGGCAGACCGTGCCAAGCACAGTATGGGGATAGCGCGTCATGACGCGAACGCGATGGCGACGCGGTCGATCTCGACATAGCCTTGGGCAATGCTGGATGGCCAGATAGGATAGTCGCGGCCAGCGCGCAGTAGATGCCGGTCGCCCGCAATATCGCCCATTGGCTTGGGTGTCACGGGAAACATGATAAGGTGGATGTTGACGTTCACATTGGCCAAAATATCCGCCAGCGGCCGTTCGCCATAGGTATCTTTGCGGTCGTGACGCGCGCCGATGCTGGTCCACTGTTCCGGATCGGCGCGGGCCGTGATGGTGGTCTCGGCCCAGTTCGGGCCGACAGGAAAGCTTTGCCCGGTCAGCACCCAGCCCGAGATCAAGCCGTCGATCGAGCCTTGGATCAGCAGAGACAGCCTTGTCCCCGCCGCCTCAAGTTCGCCGCGCGTGCGCAAAGTGATTTTTGCATCTGTGAAGTCCGTTGGAAACCCTGCGGTTGTAAATCGGTTGCGGCCTGAAACTTCGCGCACGGACTCGCCCGATGGTCCCCACGTTACAAGGCACATCAAAAGCTGCAAGGAGCCGCCGCCGGGTGGCGCGTGGTTGTAATCAACCCACCATGGCCCCTGACAGCGGACAACACCGTCGCGAATGGGCAAGGGCTGCGGCGGAT
>CAXNKP010000177.1:0-5528 GCA_964202815.1 Stagnihabitans sp.
AGAACGCGCCGCGGGCGATGCTTCACGCGCCGCGGCCATTCGGGGCCGAATTGCCGATCTTTTGGGCACCAGCCTGCGCAACCTGCGCCCCGGATCGCCCGAAGCGGCCGCGGTCAAAACCCTGCTGATCGCCGAGGGCCTTTGGTCACAATATCTGGAAGTGGGCATCGGCCCCGATGCCGAGGTGTTCACCAAGGCCCCGCCGATGGCCTCGGTCGGGCAAGGGGCGACGATTGGCCTGCATCCGGTGTCAAAATGGAACAACCCCGAGCCAGAGGTGGTCTTGGCGGTGAACGCCCAAGGCGTCATTCGTGGGGTGACCTTGGGCAACGATGTGAACCTGCGTGATGTCGAAGGCCGCTCTGCCCTTCTGTTGGGCAAGGCCAAAGACAACAACGCCTCGGCCGCCATCGGGCCCATGATCCGGCTGTTTGATGACAGCTTTACGCTGGACGATGTGCGCCAGATGACACTGACTTTGACTGTGAGAGGCATTGACGGCTTTCATCTGGAAGGCCGCTCGAGCATGGCCGAAATCAGCCGCGATCCGGCTGATCTGGTGGCGCAAACCATTGGGCGGCATCACCAATATCCTGACGGCTTCATGCTGTATTGCGGCACGATGTTCGCCCCCGTGCAAGACCGTGACGGGCCGGGCCAAGGCTTTACCCATCATCTGGGCGATGTCGTCACAATCCAGACCCCAGCCTTGGGCAGCCTGACCAACACAGTGCGCCTGTCAACACAGGCCCCCGAATGGACATTTGGCACCGCCGCCTTGATGCGCAACTTGGCCGGGCGCGGGCTTTTGTAAGGCGCTGCTGATCCCATGCCCAAACCGTCCCCGCGCTTTACCCGCCTGACCGCCGCCGACCGCCGACTGACCCTGATCGAGGCGGCGCTGGAGTGCATGGCCGAAGGCGGGATGGCCGGCTTTACGGTGGACCGCGTTTGCGCGCGGGCCGGCGTATCGCGCGGGTTGATCACGCATCATTTTGGCGGCATGTCTGGGTTGCTGACAGCGACTTACGCCTATCTTTACACCAAAGCCGTGCCCACATCCGCCCGCTTGGCCCAAGGCGGTGCGCGTCTGACATCTTTGCTGGATGTGCTGTTTGATCCGGCCCTTTTCAACCGCCCCGCTTTGAACGTATGGCTGACGATGTGGGGCGCCATCTCGAACAAGCCTGATCTGATGGCAGAACACCGCCGCCAATATGCTGATTATGTGGCTTTGGTGGCGCAAGTGCTGGTCGAGCAATCCCCAACCCTCGTCCAAGGCGATGGGGCCATAGCCTTGGCGCGCACCTTTATCTGCTTGGTCGACGGGCTAAGCTTGCAACATTGCATCGACCCGCCGTCGATGCCCGCAAGCGTTGCACGGCAGGCGGCCTTGGACTTTGTGGCGCAAAATATGGCCCCCAAAACGCTTTAGTCGGCGTGTACCGCCACAGGCATGGCCAGCATCTTGGGCTTGCGCAGGATCATGGCCAAAGGGATAGCGGCCAAAGTCACGATCCGCACAGGCAAAACCACCAGCACCAGACTGCCCACTTGGGTTTGGCCTAGACAGCTGCGCCGCCTTGGTCCATGGCTTTTGCGGTTGGCTTTGGGCGTTCAAAAGGGCTGTTTCTGGCCGCCCGAAGTGGCCCTCGCAAGATTGAAGATAACCAAAGCCAAAGCCTCGGTAAGCTGGCGCTGCCGATCAGGCGTCATACCCCCGCCAGCGCCTTGGCATAGACGGTGTCAGCCACGGGGCACGCTTTTGGATGCCCTTTTTTTTCATCTTGGGCAAATGCTCCGTTAAATGCGGGGGGCTTTGCTCCCCCGCCTTTGGACGGCGCGCTTAGCCCATCACCTTGGTGCCCAACCCATGCCCCTCCGCCGCTTTCTTCTTGGCCTGCACATTGCGCAGCACCGCGACCGAGCGTACATCCAACCGCGCGGCCCCCGCCCAGTCACGGGTCTTGACCTTGGGGTTTTCCAGCCGCTTTTTCGCGTCAGGGATGGCATGGGCATATTGCGGCAGCCATTGAGCTTGGGCCACCAGCATTTCATCCACCATTTGCCAGACCTCCTCGGGCGTGCAGATCGCACCCACCAAGGGGTCGTGCAAGACGGATTGCTTGAGCAGTTCAACATCGCCCGTGATGGCGGCCTTCATGCCCATGCGCTGCACATTCACACTGGCTAGGCAGGTGGCGGCACAGGCGTCGGGCAGGGTGAGCCCTTCGACCATATTGATGCCAAATCGGTCGACAAAACCCGGACTTTCGATGATGCAATCTTCAGGCAAGTTGCGGATGATACCGCCGTTTTTCACGTTGAAATGCCCGCGATAGGTGCGCCCCGTTTCCAGCCCTTCCAGAATATGGCTGGCATGTTCATCGGTGCGCACATAGTCCGACAACTGCCCGCCCGCCTCTTCCAGAAACTTGGGGAAATCCTCTTCGAACCAATTGCGGTTCTCGGTCGAATAGCGCAGGTAGCCGCCGGTTTCGCCGTGGATCCAATCATCCATGCTTATCCAGTCCATGATCTGCTCAGGCCGCTTGCGGTACCACGGCAGATATTCCGAAAGGTGCCCGTTGCTTTCGGTGGAATAATAGCCAAACCGTTTAAGCACATCGATGCGCACCTTTTCCTGTTCGGAAAAGACGGGATGCGCCTCGAACGCGTCGGTCAACTCTTGGCGGCTGACTTTGCGGCCATTGTGGCGGATATCGAGATACCATGTCTGATGGTTGATCCCCGAGCAGACGATATCGGTTTCCTCCATCGGCACGCCCAAGGCGCGGCTGATCTGGCGGTGGCCGTTTTGCACGCCGTGGCACAGGCCCACGGTGTTGACCTTGCCATGGTCAATCGCGGCCCATGTCATCATGGCCATGGGATTGGCGTAGTTAAGCAGCAAGGCGCCGGGTTCGCAGACCTCGCGGATGTCTTGGCAAAACTCCATCATCGCGTGGATGCCGCGCTGCGCGTACAAAATTCCGCCCGCGCAGATCGTATCGCCCACGCATTGATCCACGCCGTATTTCAGCGGAATATTGATGTCAGAGGCAAAGGCCTCTAGCCCGCCGATGCGCACCACATTCATCACATAGCGCGCCCCTTCCAACGCGCGGCGGCGGTCAGTCGTGGCGGTGACGCGGGTTTTCAGCCCGTTGACGGACACAATCCGCCGGATGATCTGGGCGATCATCTCTAGGTTATGGCCGTTGATATCGGTCAAGGCGATTTCAACATCTTCAAATTCGGCCACTTTGAGAATGTCTTGGCACAGCTTTTTGGTAAAGCCGACCGACCCTGCCCCGATGATGGTAATCTTGAACGCCATATGATCCCCCTTGGCCGCCTGCGGGCCGGTGTCGTTTGGGCAAACACTAGCCATGGGGCGCACAAAGACATAGAGAAAACTTCCGCCGTCGCTGGTAATTTTATGCGGTGTGCCCCTTTGGGCCATGACCCCATCTTCGCATCGCGTCGCAGCCCAAGCAGCATCTTTGCAAGTCGCCAAGCGCGCGCGACTCAGGTCCGCCGTGTGGTTGGCACCCAAGACGGCCTAAAGCGCGACAGTGTGACCTCGTGCTGCATCCGACAAGAGCCGCGCACGCGCCACTGCAAGGTTGAACCGCCCCACTGACACAGGCTGGCAATGCACGCTGGATCACATGTTGCAAAGCCAAACACCCTTGCACGCCCCAAGGCAGAGAGGAACCAGCAGTTTTCCACATCACCGTAATCAACCTTGATCAAAAAGTGCTGGTTTAACGTAAGAGTTGATTTATCAATAAAAAGTTTTTTTCCGAAAATACAATTATTTTTCGTGTTAACCTATGTTGTAAAGATATATCTTTAGTTTTAAAAAATATACCTAAAGAGTTTTTTTGTGGGATTGAATTGTCATTTAGATATTGATATCTGAGTTTTTACTCACTTATGTGTTTTCTTCGAAAGGGTATCTAACTATGGTTCCACGTATCGTACTGTCGGCGGCCGCAGTAATCGCGTTCGGTTTGCCTTGTCTAGCAGAAAGTTATTCAGCAACTCTCGTTGCAGGTCATGAGATTGCCCACGGCTGGAAGTCGCATCACAGCGGCAGTGGCTTTTCAGACATAGAATTGTCTGATGACGGCGCAAAGCTTAGCCTGCATCTGACTGTTACAGGCGTAAAAATCGCCAAATTGGCCGCAGCCGGAAAGAATGGGGCGTTGGGGGCTGTCCACATCCATTCCATGCCGCAAGGCGGGCCGAACTTCTTTGTTTTGCAATTGCCTGGAATTTACACGGCAACACCGGATGGCTTCACATTGGTGTTAGACAATTGGACCATTGAAGCGCCCAAAGGCGGTGCCAAGGTTGATGCGCCTTTCGTTGTCGAAGAAATCCGCTCGGGAAGAGCGTATGTTGGCCTGCACACCGAAGACATGCTGTGCGAAGACGCGAAAGGCATATCAATACCTTGCGCCGCCCCTGCAACCGCGCTGTCCGGTGCGATCCTTAAGAAAAGTTGACGGTGTTGGCCAAAGCGGCCCCTGTGATCAGCCATAGGCTGTCACAGGGTTCATGTGCGAAAAGGGCACCGCCTATTGGGCGGGTCGTCAATTGAAGGGAATGTCAGCCGTCTAGCCTAAGCCACGGCCCTCTCTTCGGTCGCGGCGATTACTCTAGCTGTCCTGCACGATTAAGATCGCCCGCGCCGACCCTGCCACCGCATAAATCGCATGGGGTCGGTCAGCGGGGTAACGGGCAGTGTCGCCCGTGACAATCTGGCTGTCATCCTCGCCCTAAACCACGCGCAGATGGCCTTCGATCACGGTCAAATGCTCGCGGCAGCCCGGCGAATGCGGGTCGCTGACCAGTGCACCCTTGGGGCCAAAGGTCAGCTCGTACACCTCATGCGCGCCGACCGCTTCGGCGGGGGACAGGATGCGGATCACCAGATCTTGGCCGCGTCCGGCGATCACGGGGGCGGCCTCAGCACGGATCACTTCGATCCCCGGAGCGGGGCGGCCTTCTAGCAGGCCCGCGAAATCGACTTGCAACGCTTGGGTCAGGTTCCACAAGGTCGCCACGGTGGGCGAGCTTTCACCGCGTTCAATCTGGCTGACCATTGACCGGCTTACCCCCGACAACTTAGCCACCCCGTCACGGCTAAGCCCCCGCGCCTTGCGGGCGGCCCGCAACGAGGCGGCGAGGCGGTCGTGGATATCGGAACGCGGCATCATGGCGGCACCAAACGCCAGCCCCCCGCCCTGCGTCAACCGCTGGCAGCGGATATGGCTAGATCAGTGCCCAAGTTTTGCGCGCTTAAGTGCCGCAGAAGGTGACATAGGGGCCAAAACTGGTCGGCGCGGGCAGCGTGAACCCCTCGCGCCCCTGTTCGGGGCCAAAGGGGTCTTGCACGGCGGCAAGCAAGGCTGTGAAGGGGCCCATGTCGCCTTGGGTGGCAGCTGTAAGGGCCTGTTCCACCAGATGATTGCGCGGAATAACAGCGGGGTTGGCGCTACGGATCAGGGCGGGGG
>CAXNKP010000178.1:0-5517 GCA_964202815.1 Stagnihabitans sp.
TGCCACGCCAGCGCCTGCCGCCCCCGAAACAGCGCCTGCTGCCCCAGAATCGGCACCTGTCACGCCCCCCCCCGTTACGACAGAAACAGCCCCAGAGACGCCTGCCATTGTGGCCCCAACCTTTGATGTGATGCGCCTTGAGCCGGACGGCGCGGCTGTTGTGGCAGGGCAAGTGATGGGCGGCGCTACGGTTTCAATCCTTGTGGACGGGGCCGAGGTGGCAACAGCCACAGCCGATGAGACAGGCAACTTCGTGGTGATGTTCGATCTGCCCGCCGCCGGGGCTGGCCGTTTGATGACGATGGTCGCCACCTTGTCGGATGGCACGCGGGTGGACTCCGAAACCTCTGTTGCACTAAAGGCAACGTCGGCCCCGGTGGCGGAAGCACCCAGCACGCCGGCCCCCGCACCGGCTGCCGAAACCCCCTTGGCACCTGTCGAAACGCAAACTGGCACGACAGCCCTTGCCGTCAATGACCAAGGGGCCAAGGTGTTGCAAACCGACACCAATGTCGCGGCCGAAGTGGCCGCCAACGTCACCATCGATACCATTGCCTATCCCACACCCGACACCGTTCAGTTTGGCGGCCATGGCACGGTGGGCAACTTCATTCGCCTTTATCTGGACAATAGCCCCTTGGGTGATCCTGCCACCGTGGGCATAGATGGCACATGGAACCTAACCCAGACGGGGATTGATCCCAAAATTTACATTCTGCGCGCCGATGAAGTGGACGGCTCTGGCAAAGTGACCTCGCGATATGAAACGCCGTTTCAGCGCGAAACACCCGAGGCTTTGGCCGCAGCCAATGCCTCAAAAGGGGGTGCGGCGGAAACCCCGGCCCCCGCTGCGGCGGCTGCAACGCCTGCCACCCCCCCGGCCACCGAAACCACGCCGCCCCCCCCGGCTGACAGCACGGCCACCCCTGAGGCCGCGCCCGCAACCGGCACAGCGGCCACTGATAGCACCGCAACCGTCGCCGACACCGCCGCCCAAGCCAGCCCAAAGACAGCCGCCGTGACAAATACGGCAACCGAACCTGCCGCTGCAACACAAACCACAGCGCCACCCGCTTTGGTCACTGTCACGGTGCAACCGGGCTTTACGCTTTGGGGCATTGCAAGGCGGCAGTTCGGCCACGGCGTCCTTTATGTGCAAGTCTACGAGGCGAACAAGGACAAGATCAAAGATCCTGACCTGATCTATCCGGGTCAAGTCTTCAACTTGCCGCAAAACTAAGGCGCTCCAAGCTATTATGACAGGACCGGTGCAGGAAAACCCTGCGTCGGGGCCTTTACTTATGGCCTGTCCTCGCCCAAGTCTGCCGAAGGCTTGCGGGAAGAACCGCCGATGTGGCCCAAGGGATATTTGATGCGCAGACAGACCAAAACCGCCACCTCTGCCGATACCGCAACCGCCTCTGCCAGCGGGTGGCAAACGATTAAGCGCATTGCCCCGTACCTGTGGCCCAAGGGCGAGCTTTGGGTGAAACAGCGGGTGGTTTTTGCGCTGATGCTGCTGCTGGTGTCCAAGCTTGTCTCGGTTTGCACGCCCTATCTTTACAAAAAGGCGGTCGATGCGCTGACCAGCCAATCGGCCACCGATATCGGATCGGCGCTGCTTTTGGGCGCTGTCGGGCTGACGGTGGCTTATGGGTTGGCGCGCATGGGCACGGTGTTTTTCGGCGAGATGCGCGATTGGGTCTTTGTGCGCGTGGGCCAGCGGGCCTTGCGCAAACTGGCGTTTGAAACCTTTACCCATATTCACCGCCTATCCTTGCGCTATCACATCACGCGCAAGACGGGGGGCCTTAGCCGTGTGATTGAACGCGGGGTGAAAGGCGTCGACTTTCTTTTGCGCTTTATGTTGTTTTCGATCATTCCGCTGATCTTGGAACTGCTCATGGTCTCGGTGATCTTTGCCGCCTATTTCGGCTGGCTTTACATGGTCGTCGTGCTGGTCACGATCACACTGTATGTGACCTATACGTTCAAGGTTACCGAATGGCGCGTGCAGATTCGCCGCGCGATGAATGATCAAGATACCGATGCCAACCAAAAGGCCATCGATTCGCTTCTGAACTATGAAACCGTCAAATATTTCAATGCCGAAGCGCGCGAAGCCGCGCGGTATGACCTCGCCATGCAGGCCTATGAAGGCTTTGCCGTGCGCACCGGCCAATCTTTGTCGATCCTGAACATCGGGCAGAACGTGATCATTACCATTGGCCTGATCATCGTGATGGTGATGTCGGCCATCGGGGTGCAACAGGGCAAGTTCACGGTCGGCGATTTTGTCATGGTCAACGCCTATATGATGCAAATTACTTTGCCTTTGGGCTTTTTGGGCACGGTCTACCGCGAAATCCGGCAGGCTTTGGTCGATATGGGCGAGATGTTTGGCCTTTTGTCGCAGCCCGCCGAAATCACCGATGCGCCCAACGCGCCAGAGTTGAACGTGCCCAAGGGCGAGGTGGTGTTTGACAATGTCACCTTCGCTTATGACGCCAATCGCCCGATCTTGAAGGGCATATCGCTGCGTGTGGGGCCGGGGCAGAAAATTGCCCTTGTCGGGCCGTCAGGCTCTGGCAAGTCGACCATCGGGCGGTTGCTGTTTCGCTTTTACGAAGTCACCGGCGGGTCGATCACAATTGATGGGCAAGATATTCGCAATGTCACCCAAACCAGCCTGCACCAATCCATTGGCGTGGTGCCGCAAGACACCGTGCTGTTCAACGACACGGTCTATTACAACATCGCCTACGGCAACCCCGATGCGCCGCGCGAAGCGGTGGAAGCTGCGGCCAAGGCCGCCAAAATCCATGACTTTATTATGTCTTTGCCCGATGGCTATCAGGCCAAAGTGGGCGAACGCGGGTTAAAGCTGTCGGGCGGGGAAAAGCAACGCGTGGGCATTGCGCGCACTTTGCTGAAAAACCCGCCCATTCTGGTGCTGGATGAGGCGACCTCAGCCCTTGACACGCAAACCGAGCGCGACATCCAAGACAGTTTGCAACTGATGGGGCAGGGCCGTTCAGTGATCACCATCGCCCACCGCCTGTCAACCATCGCTGATTCCGATCGGATTTTGGTGCTGGAAGAGGGTGTCGTGCGCGAAGAGGGCACGCATGAAGAGTTGCTGGCCTTGGGCGGGCGCTATTGTGCCATGTGGGAACGCCAATCGGCCGAAGAGATGCAGGCCCAAGCCGAGGCCAAGGCCGCAAGGGCTGCAGCCCAATAGCGCCCAAGGGCGGGGCTTGTCCCCCTTGGCCCTAAGCGTGTAAGACTTGAAAAAAGCAGGAGGCCGCATGAGCACCCAAGACAGTTTCGTCGACGAAGTCACCGATGCCGTTCGCAGCGACAGGCTTTATGCCGCCTTTCGCAAATATGGCTGGATCGGTGTTGTGGTGGTGCTGCTGGTTGTCGGCGGGGCAGCCTATAATGAATGGCAAAAGGGGCAGACAGCGGCGCGGGCGGAACGCTTTGGCGACGCCTTGATTGCGGCTGCTGAAACGGTTGATCCGGCCGAACGCAGCGCCGCACTGGCTGCTGTGCAGGCAGATGGCGATCAGACAGCCCTTTTAACCCTACTGCAGGCGGCCAACCCCGCCACCGAAAAAGTCGCAGCCTTGGCGGTTTTGGATGCTTTGGCGGCAGATACAGCCCGCCCGCAGATTTACCGTGATCTGGCTGTGATCAAGCGCGTGGCGATGGCAGGCAAAGATCAACCTCTGACAGAGAGACGAATCGCCTTGACGGCTCTGGCTGTGGCCGGTCGCCCGATGCGGGTTCTGGCGCAAGAGCAATTGACCTATCTTCTGCTGGAAGAGGGCAAGATGGACGAGGCTTTGACTGCCATGATCACCCTGGTCCAAGATCAAGAGGCCCCGAGTGGTCTGCGCCAACGCCTGACTGCGGCAATTACCGCCTTGGGTGGCACCGTGCCCGAGGCAAAACCTGCGGCAGCAGATGCCGCGCCCTCTCAGGGATGAGGCACAGGCGATGATCACGCGACAGGTGGCCAAGCAAGGCAAGGGGGCATGGGGCAAAGCGGCGCTTGTGGCGTCAGTGACGCTTTTGGCGCTCGCGTCGTGCACCAAGGATGTGATTTTGGAAGGCACGCGCTTTCCCATCCGCGCGCCCTTGGCTGATTCGATTCCTCTCGAAGGCCAAGCAGCACCGGTGCCGCCGCCAGATCGCCCGGCCAACCAAACTGCGCCCATCTCTTTGCCGGCAGCCATCTCAAACGCCGACTGGCCCCAGCGCGGCGGGTCCGTGCGCCACAGCGGCCCCCACGGCGCCCTCAGTGCCGCGCCGCAGCTGGTGTGGAGCGTGGCCATTGGCGCGGGTAATTCCAAAAAGAACCGCATCGAAGCGGCCCCCGTGGTCGCAGGCGGTCTCGTCTTTGTGATGGATGCGCTTTCAGGCGTGACGGCGGTTTCGGTGCAAGGTGCCAAGCTTTGGTATGCCGACCTCACCGCCAGCTTTGACAATGGCGGCGGCGTGTCGGGTGGCGGCTTGGCGGCCGACGGCGGCCGCCTTTACGCCACAACCGGGTATGGCGAGACGATTGCGCTGAACGCAGCCGATGGCAAAGTGCTTTGGCGGCAACGCTTGGGCGCTATGCCCACCGGGGCCCCGGCTGTTGCGGGCAATGCGGTTTTTGTCATGGGCGCGGATGGCACCGCTTGGGCGCTGAACGCCGCGACAGGGCGCATATTGTGGCAAGCCACGGGGGCCAGCAATGCCGAACCCCTGCGCTTTGACGCCGGTGCTTCTGCGGCGGTGGATGGGGGAATGGTGGTCTTGCCCTTCTCTTCGGGGATATTGCTGGCGGTACAGGCGGGCACCGGAGCCGAGGTTTGGTCAGCCGCTGTCTCAGGCAAGCGGCTTGGGCGTGCCTATGCCACGTCGGGTGATGTGACGGGGGATCCGGTCATGACGGGGGGGGTGGTTTATGCTGGCACTGCAGCGGGCCAAACCCGTGCCTTTGCCCAAGCCACCGGCGAGGCGATCTGGACGGCTGGCGAGGGCGCGTTGAACCCGCCTTTGGTGGTGGGCGGTTCGGTCTTTGTTGCTAATGACGAGGGCCGCCTTGTGCGTCTGAACGCGCGCAATGGTCACACCATCTGGGCCGTTGATCTGCCCTATTTCACCAAGACCAAGCCGAAAAAGCTGATGGAAATCACGGCCAGCTTTGGGCCGGTTCTGGCGGGGGGGCATCTGGTTGTAGGATCGTCTGACGGACAGTTGCGCTTGTTCAACCCCACCGATGGCAGCCTTGCCGGCCAAGTGCCTTTGCCCGGTGGTGCCGCAACCCCGCCCGCCTTGGCGCAGGGGATGCTATTTGTCGTCAATACCAAGGGCCAACTTCTGGCTTTCCGCTGACGGGCGTTGGGTGTAAGCGAACTGCTTGCGAACGCAAGGAGCGTCAATGAGCTTTACCCTCGCCATCGTGGGCCGCCCGAATGTGGGCAAGTCGACCCTGTTCAACCGCTTGGTTGGCCGCAAACTGGC
>CAXNKP010000179.1:0-5500 GCA_964202815.1 Stagnihabitans sp.
GCCTATGTTGCGAATAGGAATGGGGCGCTGCAAAAGGGTGGCGCCGCAAAGGGGCGGAGCGGCTGGCCGCTGCGAACCAGTCCGGTGCATTGGAAATGCTTGCGAATCGCCACCACTAGGGGCGGCACCCAACCCAACCGGCTGTGAACGGCGATGGATGGCGCACACCAAGTGGCCCCCCAAAGCGGCCTCAGGCAACACCACGTGGCAAGACCGCCCACCATCACCGTGATTTACAGCGCAACTGGCTTGGCCCAGGTGCAGGACGGTTCTGCAAATGACAAACCGGACGCGCACTGCTGTGCGGCGCGTCCGGTTGTTGTTCTTCGTAGCAAAGCTGCCCGCGCCCCGCATCACACCGACGACGTCATTCGTCAGTCAAAGCGGAACCGCGCCTATTCCTGTTGCTTGCCGACGATCAGGCGGCGAAGCAAGCCCAGGACACACAACGCCGCCCCAGCGTAAAGAGCCAGCCAATAGCCGTTTTTCAGCACAGAAACCATCTTGATCTCTGCCCCTGATTCGACCTCTAGGAAGGTCGATTTACCAATGAAATTGGTCCCGACTGCGGCAGCCCTTATCTCGCCAATACCATAGGCAAGCCCGACAGCGACCAGATAGGACAGGCCAACGAACAAAATCAAAGCCGTCGCAACTGGCAACTTGAACCGGCCAATCGGGATAGCCCTTTTCAGGAAAAGGCTCGCCGCAAGTGCCAACATGCATAGGGTCAAATATGCCCACATGAAGGGGGCAAAGAACCACGGCATGGCATAGAGCGACGCATCGCCGCCGGCCCGCACCTCCGCCACGGTTTCAATCCCCCACGGGTGCAAGACAAGGTCGTTTTCCCCCTCGAAGATCGCAACGTCTGCAGCCCACCACGGCGAAAACCATGAATAAACCATGAAAGCGGCGCCAGCAACGAGCAGGACACGGAAAATCCAAGCCCCCACCGCCCCGCGACCAGCCTCTTGCGCATCAGTCTGTAGCATGACCCCTCCCCCGCAGGCCCGCCTTACGGAGACCAGCTGCTAATCCTATGGATTTATTGGTGATTACCGATGACTGCCCGGTGTTAGGTATAGTAGCAGCGTCATTTTCCTCAGGTCAAGCCTAGGGCACCTTGTCGGTGGGGCCGCCACCTGTTGGATGGCGGCTTCGCAACGCGGGTAAGAGCGTGAGATGCCTCACATTCCGCGCAGACAATTCTTACCCCTGAATGGCCGCGCCCAAGGGTCGCGAAGCGATCAATTCTTGGCTAAACCACGAATTTTTGGGACAAATCGGCGATGGCAGTCCAGCGTAGCCTGTTCTTGCAGTGCTTGGTTCAGCGGCATCTCATGTCGCCAAAACGGGCCTTAGCCTGATCGTGTCAATTAGAAATAACATGGAAACAAATCTGGGACATTGGAAAATCAAATGGGCGAGTTGTGGGGTTTCTGGTGGCGCTTGGACGCAAATGGAGTGAGTCGACGGCCTCTCTGGGGCGAAAACCAGTCTTTCCTCTCAAAGAGACTGACGCTGCTTCTCTCGGGGCGGCGGATTTTTCACATTCGGCTTTCCAATAGTCATGATTGGACTATTGCATGAAACTAAAGCTGCGGAGTTCATACTATTTACCTATTGTCGCCATAAGCGAATCGTAAGGAAATGGCAGCATGGATTTCACTTTCCGTCAGCTCGAAATCTTTCGGTCCGTCGTGGTCTCGGGTTCAATAACAAAGGCCAGTCACAGGATCGGCCTGTCCCAGCCCTCGATCAGCCAGCAACTGGCCAAGCTCGAAGAATGTCTGGGCGTACAACTGATCAACCGCAACCGCACGGGTTCGATCTCGCTGACGCCAGCGGGTGATTTCTGGTACGGGACAGCGCAGAACCTGACAGATCAGATGCAGACAATCTTGAAGGAACATGACCAGACCTTTCGCACGTCGAATCTGGTCATGAAACTGGGGATCACGCCAGCTCTGCGCGGCAGGTTTCTGACCGGCATCGCCCGGATCGCCCAAGAAGAGGCCAGTTTCCAGCGCTTTGAGGTGTCCTATGATATGAATTCCAACCAGCTTGTTGAACAACTGCGCATGCACCGTGTCAATTTCGCCGTATTCGCGGCCGAAGCTTTGAGCGAAGACGCAGGCTCCTTCACCGTGGCCGACCTTTTCCTAGATAAGATTGTCTGGGCTGTCCCAGCCAGCATATCGGATGACGATTTGCGCCTAGCCCTAGACCCAGCGCGGCGCGCTAATGCTCTGCACCCGCTGCTGCGCAACTATGTTGAGATCGATCCCTTGGTGCCGACACGCTCGGCTTCAAACGAATGGTATCGCATGCACTTGCCGCATGCCGTAGCGTCCTTCAGGGCGCCTACCTTTGACGCGTCTGTCGAATTTGTGGCCGCTGGGCTGGCCACATGCCATATTGTCCACTCGCTGGTCCCCAACCTCAGCCCGAATGTCATGCAGAACGTAAAACTCTTCAAAATCGACGGATTTGAAAGTCAGTTTGTTTTGGGCATGCGCAAGCACTTCTTGTCGCATCCGACATATGCCCGCATCTTCCACCGTATGGTCGAATTCTGCCGCAACGATTATCGCCTAGCGATGCAGGCGCAGATCATCCGACCGCTGTCAGACCTGCAGAACCATCTGTGCGTGGCCTAAAGCGTGTCTGGCCCTTGGGAAACGAAATTGGCGGTCTAGCGCGTGCGCTCGACCGCCGTTTTTTTAGGGCTGGCTCACCAGAAGCCAGACATTCTCGGATCAGGGCTGGCCATCCATCCCAGTGCCCTTATCGACGCCCAGCAGTTCCAGCGCCTTGGTGGTGAAGCTGAGGTCAACCAGATCGCTGCCTGGCAGCACGGGAATGTCCTTGAAGTCGGGGTTCGCGTAGACGAATGCCACCGAGTCGTTGATCTTCTGGGGGTTCATGCAGCCGTTGACGCACCAGCGGTCGGCGATGGCCTTGGATGTGCCTTTCAACTTTTCAGGGTCAAGGTCCGGGCGGGCGGCGGCGGCGGCGGCGACCCATTTGTCGGGATTGGCGGCCATATCGCGCGAGGTTTCGATCAAGGCATTGGTGAAACGCTGAATCGCCTCGCCTTTGGAGGCGATGGTTTCATCGGTGGCGGCCACGAATTTTGCAAGGGCCGGGGCGCGGGCCGAAAACTCCTTGGCGGGCAGCAGGATGTGGACATCCGGCGCCTTGCCGTCAATCGAGGAATAGGTACCAAACGAGACGGCGGTTGCATCGACTTGCCCTGCGGCAAGGGCCTGGATGCGGACCAGGGGCGCGCCGATGGCGACATAGTTCGGGCCATCCGTCGCAATGCCGTAGCTGCGCAGAACGGCCTGCGTCAGGGCATGGTCCAGGCTGCCGTTGTCGGCGATGGCAAAACTGCGGCCAACAAGGTCTTCCATCTTGGTGATGTCGGTCTTGGCGGCGATCAGGAAGGGACTGCCAGTCGAAACGGCGACAAAGCCCCGAAGGCTGACGCCATTGGCCGCCCTAAGCCGTACGGCAGCATCCAGCGAGATATCAGCCGCATCGACCGCACCCGATTGCAGCGCCGCAACCGCTTGCGGCGTGCCATCCAGCGCCACGAAGGTCACCTTGACCCCGTGCTTTGCATAATAGCCGAACTGTTCAGCCAGCTTGAAGACTGAGGCGGTGGTTGGGTTGAAGTTGGCGTCATCCACCCCAAGGGCCACAGTCAGTTCGACCACATCCCCTTCGGCGCGGGCCGCAGTGGCAAGGCCTGCAGGGGCGGCAGAGAGGAGGGCTAAGAAAGAGCGTCTGTCAATCATGGTCGGTGGTCCTTTGGGTGGGGCACGCGTCAGGCTGCGCGGGTGAAGATGGGAAGTGGGCTGAAGTCGTCTTTCAGGACTTGGGACACTTGGTCATGCCCCATCCATCCCTTGATCAGGGTCGAATAGATCCTGCGGTAATCGGTTGTGAATTTCAGGTTGCCATCATCAAGGTCGGTCAGGCTGGGCGGGGTGCCGTAATGCCCGCCCGCGACCGGCGCGCCAATGATGAAGGCGGGGCCTGCCGTGCCGTGGTCGGTGCCAAGGCTGGTATTCTCGGCCACGCGCCGGCCAAATTCGCTGAAGGCCATCAGCACCACGTCATCGGCCCGGCCCAAGCGGGCCATGTCGCGCATGAAGGCTGCGATATGATCAGAGGTATAGGACCACAGCCGCGCATGCAGGTCGGCCTGATAGACATGCGTGTCAAAGGCGTTGTTGCGGTAGGGCACATAGTAGACCTGTGTCGGAAAGTCTGCCGCGATCAGCGCGGCCACCTTTTGCAGCCCCCAACTGACCAGACCGTAATCAACGGGCGTCTGGTAGGCAGCCCAAGCTTCGCGCACCAGACGTTCAGACCGGCTGGCCGAGGCCGCGATATCGAAGAGAAATTCAAGCGCGGAATTGCTGCCCGCCTCAGCCCGCGTGTCCAGCGCGGCCATGGCGGGGCCTTCGGCGTGGTAGATGCGGCGGGTGAACTTGTCGGGGTCGTCAAAGACAAGGGGCACATGGTTGGCAGCGCGCACGGCTAGGGACTGGTGATCGTCGATGTTGACCAGAAAGTTGGCGTTGTGGCCCAAAGGGTCCAGCGTGTCGGCCAGACGACCTAGCCAGCCATGCGCCTCACCCGAATTGGGTGCGCCGGTCTGCCAGAAGGCCATGGAGGAAAAGTGCGAGAACGAGGGCTGCTCGTAGCCCACGCCATGCGCGATGGCCATGTGACCGTCCTTGTAGAGACGTTCAAACCCCGTCATCGTCTGTTGAAAGCCGAACTGATCGTCCAGCGTCAGAAGACGCTCTTTGCGGATGCCCAAGTGTGGCCGCGCTTGGTAATAGGCATCGTCGCCATGCGGGACTACGGTGTTGAGGCCGTCATTGCCGCCAGACAGTTCAACAATCACCAAAATCCTGTTTCCGATGCCCTGCCCAGCCACCTTCGACCAGACAGGCGAGGCTGATATGCCACCCGCCCCTTCCAGCACCATGCTGCCGTAACCGGCAAGGATCAGGCCATCTTTCTCGGCGGCACTCAGCTTGGGAGTCTTGGCCATATCGCGGTTCCCCTGTCAGGCGAGTTGATATTGCGGGGCGCACATGATGCCGTGCGCGACCAATCGCAGCCCGTGTTCGCTATAGGTTTGCGCAGTGGTCAGATCGGTGGTGCCAAGCTCCTCGGCCAGCAGGTCCACCAGCGCGGTGCGGGCCTGTGGCGAAAGGGGCGCGCGCAACAGGCGGGCTGCCAGCGCATCAACGGCCGCGTCCACCGTCAGGGCTCCGTCGTCTGCGAGCATGTCAGACAGACTGAACTGCGACGCCGTGCGGGGTGTGGGCCGCAGCCGCCGCATCGCCTCTTGCCAGCCTTCAAGGCTGGCATAGCGGGTGTTGAAGGTCTCTTGAAGCCCCGCGACCATGCTGGGCGCAGCTTCGTCCTCCAGTATTGCAGCGGTGATTTCCATGCCGGCGTTAATGTTGCC
>CAXNKP010000180.1:0-5476 GCA_964202815.1 Stagnihabitans sp.
TGATCGAAATGCTTTGGCGCGATTGAGATACGTTCTGATACGGAAATGCCACAACCCGCCTCGGCGGCGATGGCACGACAGATTGCTTCGCATTTGCCGGCAAGTTGCGACAAAACTTTGGCATCTGGGTGTCGCAGGTCGATGACCAGCTGCGCTTCTCCAACAATTGTGCTGGGGCCATCGGTAGCGGTCGTAAGCCTGCCCACGCTAACGCGAGTTTCGGGGCCAAAGGACCTGCCCGTTTCGTTTAGGGCGACCAACATGCGCGCGGCCGTCAGAAGCGCATCGTGGCGATGATCCAGCGGCGTCGTGCCAGCATGGCCATCCACCCCTGTCACCACGACATCCAGCCATTTCAACCCTTGAACAGATGTGACAATGCCAACTTGATGGCCCAGGGCCTCTAGCTGGGGGCCCTGTTCGATGTGTAACTCAAAAAAGGCCCCCATCGGGAAAGCCCCTGCCGCCTGCGGCCCGCACCACCCGCGCGCTGTGGCTTCGGCGATAAAAGACGTGCCCTCTGCGTCATGGATCGCGGCCAACCCCTCGTCCGTGATGTTGCCCACGAACCAGGATGATCCCATAAGGCCGGGGCCAAAGCGCACGCCTTCTTCGTTGGTCCAGTTGATGACGGCGATGGGGGCCTCGGTTTCTATTCCGGCGTCGTTCAGGGTCTCAACCACCTCAAGCGCAGCCAGCACGCCAGAGATCCCGTCAAAGCGCCCGCCATGGGGCTGGGTATCCAGATGGCTGCCAGCCGCAATAGGGGGCAGGTTTGGGTTGCGGCCCGCACGCAGGGCAAACATATTGCCCGCCCCGTCGATCTGCAGCGCCATGCCAGCGGATTGGCACCATGTGGCAAACAACGACCGCGCCTCGGCATCTTCGGCCGACATCGCAAGGCGGCGGTTGCCGTCGCCCGGAATGGACCCAATCTTTGCCATCGCCATATGGCGCGACCACAGCCGATCAGCGTTGATCCGCAGATTGCCGTGTTGCGTTATCGTCTTCACAGATTGCGTTCCTTCCGTCCGCTGATCAATTGCGAGACCATGACGGCGACCACAAGGGCCCCGCCGTAAAACAGGTCTTGCACAAAGGTGCGGAACCCCAGCACCGACAGGCCATTGATGCCCGTCACAAGAAAATACACGGCAACGACAGAGCCCCAAGGATTAAATCGCCCCGGATTGATGCAGGTGGCCCCCAGAAAGGCTGCGGCAAAGGCCGGCAGCAACAGGGTCGTGCCGGAACTTGGGTTGGCCGAACCTGTGGTGCCGGTGTAAATTAACCCTGCAATGGCCCCCATCACACCAGACGCCACAAAGGACAACAGCCGCACCCGCCCGACGGCGATACCGCTCAACCGACCTACCTCTCGCCCGCGCCCTGTGAACAGCAATTGCTGGCCGAAGGCTGTGTAAGACAAGACGTACCACATCATCGCCGCCAATCCGATGGCGTAATAAAAGGCGATGGGAATACCCAAGAACCGCACGATGATCGACCAGTGCATCAAGGCACGCGCCACGCCGCCGATGGTCTGGCTGTCGCTGATCCACAATGTGATGCCATGCAAAAAGGTGCCCACCCCCAGCGTCACGATCAGCGAATGCACACGGAAATACAGCGTCAGCGCGCCATTGATCGCGCCCACCAGTGCCCCTGCCGCCAGCACCGTGGGAATAATGATCCAAAGTGGTACGCCCATTTTGGCTGACAGGATCGCTGTCAGCATCGACACAAAGGTCAGAACCTGCGCGATGGACAGATCGAAATCCCCCGCCGTCAGCGGCACGACAAGGCCCAGCGTTACAATGACCAGAACCGCCTCGGATCCGAAGATGGTCGAGAAATTCGCCCATGTCAGAAAGGTATCGGGCCTGAGTGCACCAAACAGCAAGATCACGGCGACCCAAACAATCACCAGACCAAAACGTTCGACCTGAAAGGCAAGGTTAGGCGGGCGCATGGGAACGGTTCTCCTGATAGCAGGCGTGGGCGATGGCGGATTTCGTCACTTGGTCGCCCGCAAGCTCGGCTTTGATGCGGCCTCGGTCAAAGACCAGCACGCGGTGGGCGATGGTTTCAAGCTGTTCGAATTCCGATGTGGCGCAGATCACCGAGGTGCCGCTTTGGCACAGCTCGACAAGACGGTCGTAAATCTCGCGCCGCGCCCCAACGTCGATGCCCTGCGTGGGTTCATCAAGAAGCACAAGGCGGGGGCCCAGTTGCAGCCATTTGCCCAAGACCAGCTTTTGTTGGTTTCCGCCCGAAAGCTCCGAGGCGGGTTGGCGGGGGCGATCTGCCTTGACGGCAAAGCGGGCCATGATGGCCGCGGTGATCCCGGCCAGACGGCCGTGGTTCAGCCACAGGGCGCTGAGGCTGCGCCCCAGCAAAGGCAGCGTGACGTTTTCGGTCAAAGACAGGTCCAGCGCAAGACCGGCGCGCTGCCGATCGGCGGGGATCAGGGCGATGCCACACTGCAAAGCGCTAGACGGGGTCATACGGGTCAGGTCGTGTGCGGCGGCGGGCAAGTGCAAGCGCCCTGTTCTCGCCTGCGTGGCACCCGACAGCAGATAGGGCACCTCGTCATAGCCAGAGCCGATCAGGCCGGTCAGGCCCAGAATCTCACCGGGGCCCACGGCAAAAGAGATATCGCGGACGATCTGGCCAGACAGGTGTTCAACGCGCAAGGGCGCGGTTGCAGTTGGGCTGTACCCCCCGATCATGCGCTCGGTCGTCATGGATCGGCCCACGATGCTGGCCACGATTTCGGCGCGCGGCGTTGTGGCGGTCTTGAAGCTGCCGATCACTGCGCCGTCGCGCAGCACGGTGGCGCGGTCGGTGATTTCCATCACCTCGTCAATGTCGTGGCTGACAAAGATGATGCTGACGCCGGTGGCCGTCAGGCGGCGCATCGTGGCAAAAAGCACGCGCACATCCTCGATTGGCAAGAAAGGGGTTGGTTCGTCCAGCACCAGAACGCCGCTGACGCCATGGTTGTTGCGACCTTGTACACGGTCGGCGGCGCGCACGATGGCCAGTTGGGCGCGCTGCACGGGCGATAGGGCGCTGACAGGGTCATAAGGATCAAGGGCAAGATCGTTTTCGGCAAACAGGCGACGGGCGCGGGCGGCCTCGGCCCCCCAGTTGATGGCAAATGGGTTCAGGCGGTCATAATCGCCGGCGATCAGGTTTTCCAACACCGAGGCATCGGCCAAAAGGCCAAGGTTTTGGTGCACAAAGGCCAGCCCATAGCTTTCGCTTTTCCCTAAGGGGATCGGCAGGGCTACGGGCTGGCCGTCGATTTCAAGGGTGCCCTGATCGGGCGCGTGAAAGCCCGACAGGATTTTGATCAGCGTCGATTTGCCCGACCCGTTCTTACCCAGCAGCCCATGGATTTCCCCCGGCATCACGGTCAGGTCCGCGCGCGACAGCGCACGGACCCCACCGAAAGCCTTCGTCAGACCCCGGATCGCCAGACGTGGGGCGGGCTGCTCTGTCACTCGGCCAGCATCCACAGATCCTTAAACCCGGCCTGATAGGCATCGCCGTAGCCCATCGCGGCATCAGCGGGCGTGCCCACATCGGCGATGTTCTCAGCACTGAACACACGCAGCGGCACTTTGCTGTCACGGATCGGCTCTTGACCGCAAAGCAGCCGCATTTCGGCATCGAGCATGGCGTGGGCGATCCAGTCAAGGTTTTCGCCGATGTCCATTTCAATCGACCCGTCGCGGATCATATCCAGCGCGAAGGGCGTGCCGTTGAACGTGGCGACCTTAACGGCATCGCCTTTGCCCGCGATGGCGATGGCGGGGGTAACGAAGGTGGACATGCTGTCATAGATCGGGATGACATAGTTCAACTCGGCATTGGATTGCAGCGCACCCGCAACCGTCGGCTGGATCTTCGTGGCCCAGTCGATGATCGGAATGTTCACAATCTCGAACTTGCAGTCGGGGCAGTTGGTCGCGAAGGCTTCGGTGAGGCCCGACACGATAGAATCGGTCGAAAGCGCCTCGTTCGAAACCAGAACCAGCGCGTTGACCTTGCCGCCGGTCTTGGAGATGGTCCAATTGGCCATCAACTCGCCCGCTTTCTTGTAGTCGATGGCCGTTGCAGCATCGACACCGGCCGGGGGGTCTTGCTCCAGCCCCGTCAGGTGCGAGGTCACGACCTTGAGCCCTGCGGCCTGTGCGGCAGCCACTTGCGGTTCAAAAAAGCGCGGATCAGCACCCGCCAGCAGGCTTACAAGGTTGAATCCGTTGTTTGACGCATGTTCGATCCCTTGGATCCACTGCGTTGGATCACCCTGATTTTCCCAAATCATGTGCTCAAAACCGATCTTGGCGGCAATCTCGTTTTTGTGGTCCGCGATGATTTTGATGAAGGGAATAGAGCTGGAGGCGGGGATCGTGAAGATCTTTTTGTCCGCCATGCAGGCCTTGGCGTCAAAGGCCGGGCCGGGGGCGGTAAAGGTTGGCAAACCGCTGTAGCTGGCGATGGCGGCGGTGGCCGCGGCCACGCCATCCTCGGCCCATGCGGCCGAGAAGGATACAAGTCCCAGCGCCGCGGCAAGCGACGTTGTACGAAGAAGCGATGTCATGTCGTTCAATCCCTGTTGAATGCGGCCATGTTAAGGATGACCCGGTGGAAGGTGGACTTTCAGTCTTCGGTCTTCATGCCTTTTGCCCGCGCAGAGCCTGCGTTGCCGCAAGATCCAGTCGGGTGTCGTTCACAATGACGCCGTAGGCCGCCCGCGCCATATCGGCGTCCAGCAATCCGTCCAGCACATCATCCAGAACATCTTCTGGCGCCCGCAACATCGGGTCGCCGTAACCGCCCCCGCAGGGCCCGTAAGCCGTGATCCGGTCGCCCTTTGCGAGATGGCGGTAGGGAATTTTGGAGGGCAGGTTTTCCACGCTGCCGTCCAGATGGCTGAGTTCCACCTTGGCAGGCGATCCGTCAGAACCGCCGATGAAGCCCCAAGGGTTAAAGCGCTGGCCGTCGCCCTCGACCGAAACTGCGCCGTCTTGCAACAGTTCAAAGGCGCGGATCGACCCTATGCCACCCCGCCATTGGCCGGGGCCCGCGACATTCTCGCGCAGTTCGTAGTTCAGAACCCGCAGGGGCAGGTGGCTTTCGATATCCTCGACCGGATTGTTGCGGGTGTTGGCGTAAAGCGTGTCAACCGCATCCATCCCGTCTTTGCCGTAACGGCCGCCGTAAGCGCCCTCCATGATCTCCATATGAACCCAAGGATTGCCGTTCGAGACGCCGGAAAACGCCATAACCCGCAGGTTGCCGATGCCCGCGCTGACCTGACGGGGCACGGCGGGGGCGATGGCTTTCATTACGGTATCGGCCAGCGCATTGCCGGGGCAAAAGCGGGCGATGACGGGGGCCGGGAAGATCGGGTTAGCCAGACAGCCTTTGGGCGCAAAGATCGTGATCGGGCGGGTCAGGCCGC
>CAXNKP010000181.1:0-5460 GCA_964202815.1 Stagnihabitans sp.
CGCCAATGCCGAAGGCCAGGTGGACTATGCCAATGCAGCGATGGTGCAGTTGTTGGGGCAGGTGCCAAAACGGCTGGATCAGGTTTTTGGGACACCCAACCCAATCGCAGGAGACGAGGTTGAGGTTTTGGCCACCCAAGGCCCCGCCCGTGCCCTTTTGGCCGAAATTGCAGGGCCACAGGGCCAGCGCGAGATTTATCTGTTGCCGCCCCTGGCACAGACCGGATTGGCCTTACCTCTGGCTGAGTTTGAAACCGTGCCGGTGCCTTTGGCCAAGTTTACCGCCAAAGGGCAGTTGGCTGTTGCCAATGCCGCGGCGCGTGGCCTTTTGCAGCTGACAGATACCACAGGGGTGATGTTTCACGATCTGTTCGAAGGCTTGGGCCGCCCGGTGGCCGATTGGCTTGATGACATCGTGCAAGACCGCAGCCCGACAAGGTCAGAGGTGCTGCGCGCCCATGGTCTGGACGGCGAGGTGTTCTTGCAAGTGACCCTGCGCCGGTTCAGTGAACACGGACAGCGCGGTGTTTTGGCCGTCTTGCAAGATGCAACGGCCCTTAAAACGCTTGAGGCGCAGTTTGTGCAAAGCCAGAAAATGCAAGCCATCGGTCAGTTGGCTGGCGGAGTGGCACATGATTTCAACAATCTTCTCACCGCGATTTCCGGCCATTGCGACCTTTTGCTGCTGCGCCACAACCGCGAGGATTTCGACTATCCTGATCTGGTGCAAATTCACCAAAACGCCAATCGGGCGGCGGCTTTGGTCAACCAGCTCTTGGCCTTTTCGCGCAAGCAAACGCTCAAACCCGAACGGCTAGATCTGGCGGACCTGCTGTCAGACCTTGCGCATTTGTTGAACCGTCTGGTGGGCGAAAAGGTGCAGTTGCACTTGACCCATGCCCATGGTTTGGGCGCCATCCGTGCCGATAAACGCCAGTTGGAACAAGTGCTTATCAACCTTGTGGTCAATGCCCGTGACGCCATGCCCGGCGGGGGGGCGATCAAGATCTCAAGCCAAGCGGTGATCTTGACCGCGCCGCTTGTGCGCGACAATGCCACGGTTCCCTTGGGCGACTACGCGGTCATCCATGTGGTCGATACCGGCACAGGCATTCCAGCTGAGCTTTTGACCAAGATTTTTGAACCTTTCTACACCACCAAAAAGCTGGGCGAGGGCACGGGTTTGGGCCTGTCGACTGCCTATGGCATCATCAAACAATCGGGCGGGTTCATCTTTGTTGATTCCGTTTTGGGTCAAGGGACAGCGTTTCACCTTTACTTCCCGCTGCACACCGGTCCGGTTGAAAGTGCCGCCCCGCAGGTGAAAAAACCCGCCCTGCGCCAGGGCGAGGGCGTGGTGCTTTTGGTGGAAGACGAGGCCCCCGTGCGCGCCTTTGCCAGCCGCGCCCTGCGCCTGCGTGGCTATACCGTGCTAGAGGCCGCGACCGCCGAAGAGGCCTTGACCACCCTGGCCGATCTTGACCTGCAAGTTAATCTTTTTGTGACAGATGTTGTCATGCCGGGGTTGGATGGCCCCACTTGGGTCATGCGCGCGCTGCAAGACCGGCCGCATGTCAGGGTGGTTTTCATTTCCGGCTACGCCGAGGAGGCTTTGTCTGAACATCAGGCCCGCGTGCCAAACTCGGTCTTTTTGGCCAAACCCTTTTCTTTGAATGACCTGACAGCCGTGGTGCAGGCGCAGTTACAATAAAGGCCTATCGCACGCTTTCAATTGGCCCTGTGGCCCTGCCATGAATGAATTGTTGCAGATAGGGGTCTGGTGCGCCATCCATCTCGGCCACAGGTCCGGTCCAGCGGATCAAACCATCATGCAGCATGGCCACTTGGTCGGCAATGGCGCGCACCGAGGACATGTCATGCGTGATGGCCATGGCGGTGGACCCCATTTCCACCACAATCTCGCGGATCAGCGCATTGATCACCCCCGACATGATCGGATCAAGGCCGGTGGTGGGTTCGTCAAAAAAGATGACATCAGGATTGGCCGCAATGGCGCGGGCCAAGCCCACCCGCTTTTGCATGCCCCCCGACAATTCGCCCGGAAACAGCTCTGCCACGCTGGGCTTTAGCCCTACCCGACGCAGTTTTTCCAGCGCCACGCTGCGGGCCTGATCCTTTGGCATGGCCTTGGCCCCGCGCAGGAGGCGAAAGGCGACATTCTCCCACACCCGCAGCGAATCAAACAGCGCTGCGCCCTGAAACAACATGCCAAACCGCGCCAAGAAAGCATCACGATCGCCACGGGTGACATCTTGCCCCTCAAGCGTGATGGTGCCAGCGTCAGGCGTAACCAACCCCAGCACGGATTTCAGCAGCACCGACTTGCCCGTGCCGGATCCGCCGATGATCACCAGGCTTTGCCCCTTGTGGATCGTCAGATCTACCCCACGCAGCACGCGGTTTTGGCCAAAGGATTTGTGCACGCCGGTCAAGGTGATCATGATGTGAAAAATATCCCCGTCAGCACGTAATTGGCCGCAAGGATCATGACCGATGACGCCACCACCGCCCCCTTCGTTGCAGCCCCCACGCCCTGCGCCCCGCGCCCAGAATTCATACCGAAATAGCACCCCATAAGCGCCACGATAAAGCCAAACACCGCGCCTTTGACCAGACCCGACCCGATATCCCAAAATTCCAGAAAATCCGTTGTATTCGTCAAATAGGTGGACGAGTTGAACCCCAGCTTGGTGACCCCCACCAACCAGCCACCCGAAATGCCGATGCTGTCGCCCACCGCCACCAAAAGCGGCACAGCCAGCGTTGCGGCCAATACGCGCGGTACGGTCAGATATTTCATCGGATGGGTGGAAAGCGTGACCAAGGCGTCAATCTGCTCGGTCACTTTCATCGTGGCAATCTCGGCCGCGATCGACGAGGCGACGCGCGCCGCCACCATCAACCCCCCCAAAACCGGCCCCAATTCCCGCGCCATGCCGATGGCCACAATTTGGGGAACCACAGCCTCGGCACTAAAGCGTGCGCCACCAGAGTAGATTTGCAAAGCCAGCGCACCGCCGGTGAAAAAGGCCGTCAGGCCAACGACGGGTAAAGAAAACCAGCCGATTTGCAGCAGGGCCTGCCAGAACTCGCGCCCATAAAACGGCGGCGACAGCATGTGGCGCAGCGTGTCCAACCCAAAAAGCGTAACGCGGCCGAAAGAGGCCAAAACCGCCAGCACTGGGCGACCGATTTGGGCAAGAGCGCGGGCAATCATCAAGCGGTTCCGATAAAGCGGCGGTCTAACCTTGCGGCCAGACGGGTTAAAATCTCGTATCCGATCGTGCCCGCGACATCGGCCACGTGGTCAAGGCTTTGGTGCGGGCCAATCAGGTCAAGTGCATTTGGCACATCGGGCAGGTGGGTTACATCGACCGTGATCATATCCATCGACACGCGGCCCACCACGGGGCAGGGCACATCTTGCGCCCAAAGCGTGGCACGGCCAGACAATGACCTTATGATCCCATCGCCATAGCCGCCTTGCACCGTGGCAATCAGGCTGGGGCGTGAGGCTGTCCAGGTTGCGAAATAGCCAACCGTTTCGCCTTGGGCCACCCTGCGGGTCTGGATCACGGGCAAAGACAGGCAAACGACAGGCAGGGCCGCCGCAAACGGCCTGCCGCCATAAAGACCAATGCCGGGGCGTGTCAGGTCGAAGTGATAAGCCGGCCCCAGCAAAATGCCGCCCGTGGCAGAAAGGCTGCGCGCCACGCCTGTGCCATCGGTCATGGCGTGAAAATTGGCCAGCTGGTGGATGTTCATCGGGTGGGTCGGGTCGTCTGCACAGGCCAGATGCGACATCAGCAGGTCAGGCCCCGCTTCCAGCACAAAGGGGGCGGCCGCCTCCCATTCGGCAAGTTCCATGCCAAGGCGGTTCATGCCCGTATCCAGTTGCACGCCAAAGCCATGGCCGGGCAGGCTTTCCAAATGGCGGGTGATCTGGTCAACCGAGTTCAGCATCGGCGTCAGATCACAATCGCGGATCAGCGCCCCATCCCCGGCCATATGCCCCGACAGCACGTTGATCTGCGGGCCCGGCCCCAGGGCTTGGCGGGCGCGTTGACCCTCCTCTGCGGCCGCCACAAAAAACCGCCGCGCCCCGGCTTTGGCCAAAGAGCGCACCACAGCGTCGACCCCAAGGCCATAGCCATCCGCCTTGACCACGCCAGCCGTCTGCACGCCCGTGGCAGACATACGGTCCAACGCCCGCCAATTGGCGGTCAAGGCGGTCAGATCAAGGGTCAGGGTTGCAACAGCCATGTCGGGGGTTTTGACAGGCGGGGGCTTGGGGTCAAGGGAAAAAGCGTCCCTCTTTGGGCCGCGGCACCTCCAAAGCGGGCAATGGTGTGGTTATGGTCAAAGCAAGGAAAGCGTCATGCGCCATTCCCCCGATAATTCCGCGCCGTCCACTCACAACACCGGTCAAGCGGGTCCGCTGGAATGGCGCACAGGGGTTTGTCGCCAAAGAGGCGTGCGCACAGGTCTGTGAGGCGACGGTGCGCCTTAAAAACGTTTTCACCATGCAGGTGTCGTGCAGTGTTGACCAATCCACCGTGGCGGGAATGATCAAATTGGTGACCGAAGCCTTAAGGATGAAAGCCCCGTCTGATCGCTTCAGCCATTGGTTCAAGCGGCGCTATAGGGTGGCGTTTTTGGCGGCGAGTGTCTTGGCTTATGGCGTGATGCTGTGGGAGGGCTTTGCGCACCAGCAGGCCCTTTACAAGGCGGCAACGCTGTTGGTGATGGCCTCGCCCTATGCGGTGGTGATCTCGGTTCGCGCCGCGATCTTGTCGGCACTTTCGGCTGCGGCGCGCGGTGGGGTGCTGTGCTGTTCAAGGTTTGCGCCGCGATTGAGCGGTTGGCGGCGGTGAAAACCTGTGCTTTCGATCAAACCGGCACCCACATTCCAGGCCGGGCCGAAGTGACCGGGGGTGGCGTCGCTGATGGGGGACGAGGCAGGTCTTTTGCGCCTGCTGGCCGGGCTCGAGGCCCAGATCGAAGCTCAGTCCGAACATTCCATCTTTGGCGACTTGCGGCGCGAGGTGGCCAAACGCAGCCATGTTCCGATCCTTATCACAGATGTGCAGTCCCCCCATCAGAAGGAATCACAGGCCGCGACGATCAAGGCCCACTTTGGGCGGGCAACCCACGCATGGTGGGGCGCAAGGGGGCTGCGCTGGATCATGCGGATTTGGCCTATCCGCACGCCAGGTTGCAAACCGTGGTCTATCTGTGACCTGGCGCGCAGGTATTGGCGGCGATCAGCCTGGCGGACGACCCCTGCGCCACCGCCCGCCAAGGGATCAAGGCGCTGCGCGCTTCTGATGCTGGCCAGATCGTCATGATGACACGCGATCGCCGCGCCGTGGCCTTGCGCATAGCCCCGCAATTGGGGATCAAGCCCGATGACGTGGACGCCGCCCCTTTGCCGCAAGA
>CAXNKP010000182.1:0-5431 GCA_964202815.1 Stagnihabitans sp.
CTGCCGTACCAAAAACTTGCGCACCAACTTCAAACCCGTGCATTACCCCTTTCGGGATGAAAATCCCGTTGTTCGCAGTGTACCCCCTGGTTTGCCCCGCGATGGTGATCCTGCCCTGACCCTTGGTAAACCACAAAAAACAAGCTTCCTCTAAAGACCGCATACCCTCTACCCGCCAACGGTCCCCACTTGGCAACCGTGGGATCGCATTCAAGCGGAAAAATGTAGTCAGCGCAGGTCTCAGCATTGAAATTCGAATTTCTCACCATCCTTTTCGTTAATATCATACATTGAGATTTCGAACGGTTCTATTGGAAAAATGCACCTTGATTGAAAAAAAGCGAACTTTGGTAAAAAAGGGCCAAACCTTTGGTCAAACATCGCTGTCCTTAGTCACAAGCCCAATGAGTCCAGGTGGACATCCGCGTGCGAAACCACGTGCGTTGGCGCTTGGCGTATTGCCGCGAGGCGAGGATGGCTGCATCGCGCGCACTTTGCAGGCTAACCTCACCCCGCAGGTGGGCAATCAATTCTGGCGCCCCTATGGCACGGGCCCAAGGTCGGTCGGGCTGCCAATAGGGCAGGGCGGCGCGCGCCTCGTCCAAGGCGCCCTCTTCCAACATTACGGAAAAACGCCGCGCTATTCTGGCATCCAGCCAAGGGACAGTGGGCTGCAAGACCAAAGTTTGCACGTCGCAAAGCGGCAAAAGCGGCGCTGCTGTGGCGGTCTGCCATGCCGCCAAACCCTGGCCCGTAGCGCGCAGCACCTCATAAGCGCGCTGAACCCGCGCGGGGTTATGCATGTCGGTTTTCGCCGCTGTTTGCGCGTCTAAAGCTGCCCGCATCACGTCGATCCGCCCCGATAGGCGCAGCGCGTCCGCCTCTGCCCGAACAGAAGCGCCGACGGGTGGTATCTCGGCCAGACCTTCGGTCAAGGCGCGAAAATAAAGGCCCGTTCCGCCCACAATCACCACAGGGCGCCCCAGCAACCCTGCCACTTCCCGTAACCACGCCCCCACCGAGTACTCGCCATCCCGCCCGATGTGGCCATAAAGCGCATGGGGCAATTCCGCCTCCTCTGCGGCCGAGGGGCGGGCGCTTAACACCCGCCAGCAGCCATAGACTTGCAAGGCGTCGGCGTTCACAATCACCCGCCCGTCGCGCGCGGAAAGCGCCATGGCCAAGGCCGATTTCCCGCTGCCCGTAGGCCCCGCCACCAGCACCGGCAGCTCGCGCGAAAGCTGGTCTATCCCCTTCATCTTTGCCTAAATACTCCGCGGGTGCCGGGGCTGGCCCCCGCTTTGCGTTCGACTGGTTGAACCTTCCCTCATTTTGCCGCATTTTGCCGCCAATGCCAACAACCACTCACAGCGGGGCCACCATGTCCAAAAAAGATGCCAAGATCAGCTACTCCCGCGTCATGCTGAAAATTTCGGGCGAGGCGCTGATGGGCGACCTTGGCTATGGGTTGCACCCCCCCACCGTCACCCGCATCGCGCAAGAAGTGAAATCGGTGCATGATCTGGGGGTCGAGATCTGCATGGTCATCGGCGGCGGCAATATCTTTCGCGGGTTGCAAGGCAGCGCGCAGGGGATGGAGCGCACGACGGCAGATTACATGGGCATGCTCGCCACCGTCATGAACGCCCTTGCGATGCAAGCAGCACTGGAAGCCGTGGGCATCTTTACCCGTGTCATCTCGGCCATTCCGATGGATCAGGTCTGCGAGCCCTATATCCGCAGGCGGGCCGTGCGGCACTTAGAAAAAAAGCGTGTCTGCATCTTTGCGGCGGGTACGGGCAATCCCTATTTCACCACCGACACGGCAGCCACCCTACGGGCCAATGAGATGGCCTGTCAGGTGATCTTCAAGGGCACCAAGGTTGACGGGGTTTACGACAAAGACCCCAAGAAACACGCCGATGCCAAGCGGTACAAAACCGTGACCTATGACGAGGTGCTGCAACAACACTTGGGCGTCATGGATGCCAGCGCCATAGCCTTGGCCCGCGACAACGACCTGCCCATCATCGTCTTTTCTTTGGATGAACCGGGCGGTTTCAAAGGAATCCTGTCCGGTCAAGGCACCTACACGCGGGTGCATGGTTGACTTATCGGTGCCAAAGCATGCGACAGTTTCGCAAGATCGCAGTCTTTCGCTGCCAACGGATTTGCTGCTAGAAGTGGTAAAGGATGATGCGGCAGGGCCACGTCCCGCCCAACGGAATACATGAGGACCCTATGGCGCAAGACGATCTCGACATTGACAGTGACGGCCTGCAACGCCGGATGGAGGGGGCGCTGACCTCTCTTAAGAATGACTTTGCCTCGCTGCGCACGGGAAGGGCCTCGGCCTCGATGCTGGATCCTATTCAGGTCGATGCTTATGGCCAGATGACTCCGATCAATCAGTTGGGCACAATCAACGTGCCTGAACCGCGAATGGTGGTGATCAACGTCTGGGATAAGGGATTGATCAACAAGGTTGAAAAGGCCATCCGCGAAAGCGGCATCGGCATCAACCCCGTCTCGGATGGCCCCTTGATCCGCCTGCCCATCCCCGAATTGAACGAACAGCGCCGCCGCGAATTGTCTAAGGTCGCCGCCCAATATTCCGAAGGCGCCAAGGTCGCCGTGCGCAATGTGCGCCGCGACGGGATGGACATGATCAAAAAGGCCAAAGCGGCCGGCATGGGCGAAGATGATCAAAAGATGTGGCAAGAAGAAGTCCAAGAAATGACCGATAGGGCCATCGCGCTGATTGACCGCTTGCTGGAAGGCAAGCAAGTCGAGATTATGCAGGTCTAACCTGTGCCGCAGGCAGGCGCGGCACAGACGAGGGAGGCATCTTTGGGCGCAGACGACACAACCATGACGGGCGCAAAGCCTGCCGCGTCCCATGTGGCCATCATCATGGATGGCAATGGTCGCTGGGCCACCCAAAAGGGCTGGCCGCGATTGGTAGGCCACCGCAAAGGGGCCGAACGGGTCAAGGAAATCGTGCGCTGCGCTCCGGATCTGGGCATCGAATGGCTGACCATCTATGCCTTTTCCACCGAGAACTGGAAACGCTCCACCGAAGAGGTCTTGGGCCTGATGTCGATCTTCGCGCGCTACATCGAGCGCGAGGCCGACCGTCTGGCCGCCGAAGCGGTGCGGATGCGCTTTATCGGCGACCGCTCGCGCCTTGACACGCGCCTGCAACGTCTGATGGCCGGGATCGAGGCGCGCACGGCGCAGTATTCCCGCCTTAATCTGACCGTGGCCATCAACTACGGCGGCCGCGATGAATTGACCCGCGCCATTCGTGCCATCACTGTTGATCTGGCCCAAGGCCGCTTGGAACCTGCAGATGTGACCGAAGATTTGATCTCGCAGCGTCTGGACACCGGCGGCCTGCCAGACCCAGATCTGGTAATCCGCACCTCTGGCGAGACGCGGACCTCGAACTTTCTACCGTGGCAGGCTGCCTATGCCGAGTTTGAATTCACCCCGACCCTTTGGCCCGATTTCACACCTGACGAATTGGCCCTGATTCTAAAACGCTTTGGCAACCGTGACCGGCGGTTTGGCGGCGTGGCGTGGATATGACTGGCACACCCCCCAAGTCAGGATCATCGGCCACATTGCCCAAAAGGGCTGCGGGACGGTGGGGCGATCTTGGGGTGCGGGCGGTGTCGGGCTTGGTGCTGGCGGGCTTGGGGGTGGTGTCGGTGGCGGCAGGTGGGTGGGTGTTTGTCGGCATGACGGTGCTGATCTTTGCGCTGATGACGTGGGAATTGGCGGCCCTGACCGATCATCCCCCCCGTGCTGCGCCAAGGGTGGCGATAGCGGCATTGGCGGGTCTTGGCTTGGCTTTGGCGCAAGCCTCGGGCTGGGGGGGGCTGGCGCTGGCTCTTGCCCCGGTTGCGCTTGCCCTCACCCCGCGCCGCGACGGGGCGCTGATTGCGGCCTATGGCTTGGCCATTCTTTTGGCGGCTCATGTCTTTATAGCGCTGGATCATCGTGGGTCGGTGATTGTGGTTTGGTTGGTTTGCATCGTCGTGGCCTCGGATGTTTTTGGCTATTTTGCTGGGCGATTGCTGGGAGGGGCCAAGGTTTGGCCCTCGATAAGCCCGAAAAAGACGTGGTCTGGTACGGTGGCGGGCTGGGTTGGTGCGGCCTTGGTGGGAGTGGGTTTTGTCCTGTTCGAAGGCGGCGGCTGGGGCTTGGTACCCATCTCGTCGGGTGTGGCTTTGGCGGGGCAATTGGGGGATATTCTGGAAAGCTTGATCAAACGCCGGGCCGGGGTGAAAGACGCCTCGCGGCTTATTCCGGGCCATGGCGGGGTGATTGACCGCTTTGACGCGTTGATCGGGGCGATTTTGGCTGTTTGGGTGTTGGAACTGATCGTGCCTCTGCCGTTGGGAGGGGGGCTATGACAAATCCGCGCCGTATATCGATTTTTGGTGTCACGGGATCCATCGGCGAAAGCACGGTGGATCTGTTGCAACGCACCCAAGGCCATCAGGTCGTGGCCCTGTCGGGCGGGCGCAATGTCGCACGCTTGGGCGAGCTTGCCCGCGCCCTGCGGGCCGAGGTTGCCGTGGTGGCTGACACAGACCTGTTGCCTGATCTGCGCGCAGCCCTCGCAGGCAGCGGGGTTGAGGCGGCAGCAGGCCCTGCGGCCTTGGTAGAAGCGGCGCTGCGTCCGGCGGACTGGGTCATGTCGGCCATCGTAGGAGCTGCAGGGCTGGCCCCGGGGCTTGCGGCACTGACAACAGGGGCCACCTTGGCCTTGGCCAACAAGGAAAGCCTTGTGACGGCCGGCCCCTTGATGCTGGCCACGGCAGCACGGCACGGCGCACGGATCTTGCCGGTGGATTCGGAACATTCCGCCATCTTTCAGGCCCTCGCGGGCGAGGATATGGCGGCGGTGGAGCGGATCATCCTCACCGCCTCGGGTGGGGCGCTGCGTGATTGGCCGGTAGAAAAACTGTCCAGTGCGACGCTGCAAGACGCCTCGGCCCATCCCACCTGGGCCATGGGCCAACGCATCACCATCGACAGCGCGTCGATGTTCAACAAGGCGCTTGAGGTGATCGAGGCCAAAGAGTTTTTTGGCATAGCGCCCGAGAAGATCGAGGTCGTGATCCACCCCGAATCGATCATCCACTCTGCCGTAGCCTTTCACGATGGCGCGGTGATGGCCCATCTGGGCGCGCCCGATATGCGCCATGCCATAGGCTATGCGCTGAACTGGCCCGCACGCCAGCCCTTGCCCGTGGCGCGGCGGGATTTCGCGGCCCTTGGCAAGCTGACCTTCCGCGCCCCCGATCATCGGCGCTATCCGGCGCTGCGGTTGGCGCAAGAGGTGATGCAGGCAGGCGGCGTGACGGGGGCTGTCTTTAATGCCGCCAAAGAGGTGGCGCTGGATCACTTTATCGCCGGC
>CAXNKP010000183.1:0-5408 GCA_964202815.1 Stagnihabitans sp.
GAGATTGCCGCGAGGCAGGCACTGTTAGGGCACATGAAGGATGGGACGCCCTCAACCCTTCGGTGGGACGTGGTAGAAAGCCTACCCGTGTCGGAAGATATTAAGAAGCAAAAGGGCGCTTGGCGTGACCATATCGCCAATTGGAAAACCAGCATGACTAACCTGTCCCGGGCGGGGATCGAGGTGATCTGTTACAACTTCATGCCGGTGCTGGACTGGACCCGCACAGATCTGGCATGGCGGTTGCCCAATGGCGGCACCTGCATGCGGTTCGATTTCGTCGACTATGTCGCATTTGATCTCCATATTCTGCAACGCCCCGGTGCGGCGGTCGAATTCCCGGAGCACGTTGTCGAAGCAGCAGAGCGCCGATTTGCCGAGATGAGCGATGATGCCCGAAAAACCCTGGCGGGCAATGTGGCCTTTGGTCTGCCGGGGGCGGCGGAGACGATGACGCTGGCGGACGTGCGCGCGCATCTTGCGGAGTATGACGCCATCTCGGCAGTGACCCTGCGCGGGCATCTTATTGATTTTCTTGCCGAAGTAACGCCTTTGGCGCAGGACCTGGGAATGCGTCTGTGTTGCCACCCGGATGATCCGCCGTTCTCGTTGTTGGGCCTGCCAAGGATCATGTCCACGGAAGCAGACTACGGCGCAGTGTTGGATGCTGTTGACATGTCGGCTAATGGCGTGACCTTTTGCACTGGCTCATTTGGCGCCAGGGCGGACAACGACTTGCCTGCCATGATGCAGCGACTTGGGCCGCGTGTCCACTTCTTGCACTTGCGTAACGTCCGCCGTGAAGGCACCGATTTGCGCGACAGTTTTCATGAGGCAGAGCACCTTGGCGGTAACACCGACATGGTTGCCGTTATTGCAGCCATTCTGGCAGAAGAGCGCCGCCGCCGGACCGAAGGGCGCCCTGATTGGAACATTCCGTTTCGCCCCGATCATGGGCAAGACATTTTGGATGATTTGGGTCGCAAAGGCCAGCCCGGCTATCCAACCATCGGGCGGCTGAAAGGTTTGGCAGAGCTACGTGGCATTATTACCGCGCTTGATCATCCGCTGGTTACCGGGGCCAATCAGCCGCGATAGGTTTCCGCACTGCACGGCGGGTACAAGAGCGGATCCTTGACGAAGTTCTGTGTCCGACCATCCTTGCAGGGTGCAAGGATGCGCAGGTTGTCAACGGCAGGGTAAAAGTGGGCCAAAGGGCAACGCAAGTTGTTACCACTTTGGCGTTGGCATGATTGTCGCTAATGCGGGCGCCAGCGTCCGGGCGACCGCGCTTGTCACAGAGCTTGCGAGTGCCCAGATGCTTTGGCTACTTAAGGGCCAAATACCTGCGATGTTGGTGTTGATTTACGCCTTGTCCTGGCGGACCTTGATGTGGCCGAGGCAATAACTGTCGCCGCTGACTTCAAGGATGCTCATATGGTGGGTCAGTCGATCCAGCAGCGCGCCGGTCAGGCGTTCTGACTTGAAAGTTTCGGTCCCATTTCTCGTAGGGCAGCTTGCTCGTGATCAATGTAGCGCCCCGCTCATAGCGTTGCGAGATCAGCTCGAACAAGAGTTCGGCGCCGCACATGTCGAGATTGGCGCAGCTGAACCCTTGATCGTCAAGTTGTCAGGCAGGTCTGCAGTTTAGGGCACGAGATTGCCTTTGCGACAGACCTAGCACGCTTGCATTTCTGCGATGCAGCGGGGTTGGCCTTGCGGGGCACTGTTCAGTGCAACTGCATTCTAAATCGCAGGCATCGCTTGTTTTGGGATGACCGCGCCATGATGACCAATGACAGCACTGGCCAACCTGTGCGCTGCCGCCGCCGACTGCGATGGCTCTGCCCCCGCCAAGCGGGCCGCCAGATAGCCCGCATTGAAACTGTCGCCCGCGCCCGAAGTATCGACGACGCTTTCAGCCTCAACCATCGCGGTTTGAACTGACAGGCCACCAAACCGGATCATCGGCCCCTGTGCGCCATTCTTAAGCACCACTTCGTTAGGTCCGAGCCCGGAGATACGGTCGATGACCTCCGACGGTGACAGGCCAGGATAGAGCCGTTCTTCGTCGTCATAAGAAGGCAGTGCAATGCTTGTCACGGCCCACATTAGATCGAAACTCGCGCGCGCGGTCGCTTCGTCCGGCCACAGGCGGGGGCGATGATTGGTATCAAACACCACCTGCTTGCCCGCGGCCTTCAATTCTTTCGCCGTGGCGATCAAGGCGGCGCCGACGTAGGGCGGCAAGATCGCCAGCGTGATGCCAGAAAGGTATACCACATCGAACCCTGCAAGATCCGCAAGGCTGGCACCGACCCCTTCAAACAGTGTTCGAGCGGCAGATTCCTCGCGCCAATAGTGAAAAGACCGCTCGCCGCAGGGATCGGTTTCAATTTCATAGAGGCCAGGAAGGCGGGTCTCGTGCCGCCCAATCAGGTTGCAATTAATACCCTCGCCCTTAAAGCGTTGCAGCATCTCGGTAGAAAAGGCGTCCATCCCAAGATTGGTGATGTAGCTGACATCACAGCCAAGCCGGGACAGGTAGACCGCTGTATTCAGCGTATCTCCAGCAAAACTGACACGCGCAGCACCCTGCACAAAGTCAATCTGACTAAGCTCGATCATGCACTCGCCGATGCAGGCGATCTTTAGTCCAGTCATCCCATCAGCGGCCATTCACGTAACCGTCCAACACCTCTCCCGCATCAGAGGCGAAGTAATCGCGCCGTTCAACGATATGTCGGCGGATCATCGTGAATAACCGGTCGATATGGGTTTTCATGGCTGCTTCTGCCACGTCCGGATCGCGCAGATTCAGACCGTCAACCACCTCCATATGTTCATTCAAAACCACCTCAAGATGACTGGGCAATGGGATCGAAAGACGGCGCACTCGGTCAAGCTGTGCTTTGGCACCGTTGATGATTTTCCAGATATGAGCCGAGGCGCCAAACTCGCAGATCATGGTGTGAAACGCCTCGTCCAGTTCATAAAAGCCGTCATAATCCAGATCGGCTGCCATCCGCTTTTGCTGGTGAAGGTTGAAACCCAGTGCTCTTTCGAACTGCGGCGTCATGCGGCTGGCAGCAAGACGTACGACCTTCAATTCAAGCGCATCACGGACGAGTTGCCCGTCAAAGACAGACTGCAAATCGATCTTTGACACATAGGTGCCCGAGTTCGGGATCACCGAAACGAGGTTTTCTGACTGCAGTTGCAAGATCGCTTCACGCAGCGGTGTGCGAGAGATGCCCAACTGATCGCAGATCAGCTTTTCGTTAACATTGCAGCCTGGCGCAAGGTGCAGGTTGACGATGGCACGGCGCATGATCCCGTAGACTTGGGATGTCTTGGGTAGAGCTGCATCGATTAGATTGATGAGGCTATCGGGCAGACCCAATATACCGGCGTCCTGTGCGTCATTTACGTTTGGATCTTTTTTCTTCGGTCGCGCCATCTTGTCCACCTTTTATCAAATCTATCGATAGCTACGGAGCGTTTGCTTTGCAACGCTGTACCATTGAAGCTATCGCTGACGCTATGATGCGCCAAGTACGTTTCTCTGCGTTGACAGGCAATGAATACCAATATATTGGTTTTATAGCAAGCTTAAGTTGGCCGCTTCCGGTGGTTCTCGGTTTCTTGCAGGCGTAACCGATCAACACTCTGATCTTGCATCCGCAGGACCCAAGCTCGGTATATCTCCGTGTACCTGATGTCTTGCTAGGGGGCAAAATGCGAATGAAAGGCCAACCAGGGATGACACTGCGCGGAAGAACGGCCCTCGTCACCGGCGCGGCAGGCGCGATTGGCGCGGCCATCTCGAAGGCTTTGACGGATCAAGGTGCACTGGTAGTTCTGGTCGACCTGGCGGACGGGCCAACGCAAGCACTGGCGGACCTCCTTGGCGGGGAGGCACGAATCGTCGACCTGTCTGACACTGCAGCGGTTTCGGCGATGGCCGCAGATGTACTCGCCCAATTTGGCCGCATTGATATTCTAGTCAACAACGCGGGGATCCTGAGCAATGCAAAGATCGCCGCTACATCCTTACAGGAATGGCACCGGGTGCAGGGCGTCAACGTCGATGCTGCGTTCCTGCTCGCGCAGGCGTTCCTGCCTGCAATGCGCGCCGCGCGCTGGGGAAGGGTAATCAACATGTCGTCCTATGCCGCAAAATCAGGTGGGCTGACGGCGGGCACGGCCTATTCAGTGTCCAAGACGGCGATGATCGGTTTGACCTATTCGATCGCCCGTGAAGTGGCCGGCGAGGGTGTTACGTCCAATGCTGTGGCACCCGCCTATGTGATGTCGCCGATGGTGTCTGAACAACTGAGCGAAGCGCAGCGTCAGGCGCAGCTGGCGGTAATTCCGGTTGGGCGGTTTTGTGAACCCGAAGAGGTTGCCCATGCCGTGATGTTCCTCGCCTCGCCTTTGGCTGGTTTCATTACAGGTGAAGTCGTTGATCTGAACGGAGGGCTTCATTTTGACTAAGCGCTTCGGAATGGTCATCGGCCTTAAGCCTGAGAGTGTCGCAGACTACAAGCGGCCGCATGCCGATGTCTGGCCAGATGTGCTTGACGCGATGCGTCGCAATGCTTGGTGCAACTTTGACATCGATCTTAAAGAACCAGAAAATCTGCTGTTCGAGACATTCGAATACACCGGCGATGACTTTGCGGCTTCAGGGTGTGCAATAGCCGCCGATCCCGCGACGCAAGCTCGGCTTCGCGAAACCGATCCCTGTCAGGACCCTTTCGATACGCGCAAGCCCGCCGAATGGTGGGCTTGCATGGAAAACGTCTTTCAAGGGGCTAGCTCATGAAATCTGCCACCAAGCTTCCCGCTATCGACTCCCATCACCATTTCTGGGACCCCAAAAGGGGGGACTATCCTTGGATGTTGGGGCCGGCTCTGCCGATACGGCGGATCTTTACTCCTGATGACATGCACCCGCTGCTGGCCCCGGCTGGGGTGCAAAAGACCATTCTGGTGCAGACCTGGTCAAGCTATGAGGAATCGCAAGAGTTTCTGGAGCTGGCGGAAGCGACTGATTTCATCGCAGGCGTTGTGGCTTGGGTCGATCTTATGGCCACGGACGTGGACAAACAGTTGGACGGCTTGCTGGCTGGTCCAGGTGGAAAATGGCTGGTCGGCATCCGTCATCAAGTGCATGACGAGGCCGATCCACGTTGGTTGTGCCGACCGGACGTGCGGCGCGGTTTGCGTGCAGTTCAGGCGCGCGGCTTGGTATATGACCTTTTGATCCGCCCGCGCGAGTTGGCGGCAGCGCTGGAAACGATTTGGGCCTTGCCGGATTTGCGTTTTGTCATCGACCACATCGCTAAGCCCGAAATTTCCAAGGATGGCTTTGCGCGCTGGTCCAAGCTGATTAAACCATTTGG
>CAXNKP010000184.1:0-5406 GCA_964202815.1 Stagnihabitans sp.
GCCTACAACCTGGCCACCTTCCTGCGCTGCATCGAACTGCCCGAGGCCATGGCCGACTGGTCGTTGACCAGCCTGCAACTCAAGCTGATCAAGATCGGGGCCCGCGTGGTGCGCCACGCCCGCGCCATCACCTTCCAACTCGCCGAGGTCGCTGTGACAGGCCCCATGGTGCGCGCCATCCTCGCCGCCATCCGCCGATTGCGAGCGCCACCCCTCTGCGCGTGAATGCGATCCAGGTTCGAACTCAACGAAAGAGGCTCGACAGGTCTGCACACCGCGCTGAAAAACGACGCTGCCGGGCCAGGATGCTGCGGGTTCACCGCATGATCCGCCGAGCTACAAGCGTTTCGGCGACGACAGCCACCGCTCAGGGCGAAAAATGCTTGTTTAACCGGCAAAATCAGGCGATATTTACGTCAGATGGCAGGCCACTTGGGGAATGTCGGATCACATATCCGTGTTCCCGGGCAAGCATTACTTACGTCAACTTTTGATGTATAATTCGGGTGAAAATAGCGACCACCACACAACCCCCACAATCCACCCGCGAGTCCCCACCCATCATGCGGGTCTACCACTCTATAAGTCTTTACAGGTTTCAGTTGCACATAAGAAAAAGATCCCAAGCAGCTAAGTGCTTGAGATCTTTGATAAATGGTGAGCCGGTCGGGATCCGAACCCGAGACCTACTGATTAAAAGTCAGTTGCTCTACCGGCTGAGCTACCGGCCCACTGCGGCGCTGACTACGGAAAGCTGAGGAGGACGTCAACCCTTAATCCGCAGGGAAACCGGTGGGAATATGGCAGTTGGAAAGCACCGCGCCAGCTTGGCCCTTGAAACACTGGCAAATCCCGCAATGGCAGCGTATATCGCAGCCATGAGCACGACAAGACCCCCAGCTGGGCTTGCCTTCATGAAGATGCATGGGGCGGGCAATGATTTTGTGGTAATCGACTCGCGCGGGCGCGGGCCAGTGATGACGCATGGGTTGGCGCGGGCCTTGGGCGATAGGCAACGCGGCGTGGGCTTTGACCAGTTGGTCGAGATCCGCAGCAGTCACGACGCGGATTTTACCTTGGATTTTTGGAACAGCGATGGCAGCCGTGCGGGGGCCTGTGGCAATGCCACGCGCTGCGTTTCGGATTATGTGATGCGGGGGGCGGGCGTCAGCACGGTTGATCTGGTGACGGCGCGGGGGCGTCTTCGGGCGCAGCGGATCGATGGCAGCGTTTGGGTGAACATGGGCGCGCCGCAGCTTTTGTGGGGGGATGTGCCGTTGGCATCGCCCGTCGATACCTTGCACCTGCCCCTTGCGGGCGATCCTGCTGCAGTGGGCATGGGCAATCCGCATTGCGTGCATTTTGTGGATGACGCGTCTAGCGTTGATCTTTTGGCGCTTGGCCCTGCCATTGAATACCACCCCTTGTTTCCGCAGCGCACCAATGTGGAGTTTGCCTCTGTCCTTGGCCCAGACCACCTGCGGATGCGGGTTTGGGAGCGGGGGTCGGGCGTGACCCTCGCCTGCGGTTCTGGCGCTTGTGCGACGGCTGTGGCAGCGCATCGGCGTGGGCTTACGGGGCGCAAGGTTCGGCTGGATATGGATGGGGGCGTACTGTGGGTGGATTGGCGTAAGGATGGCGTCTGGCTGACCGGCCCTGTTGCCCAAGTGTTTGACGGGATCCTGTCGGCCGATTTTCTGGCGACCATCGCATGACGGTGCCGTTTGAAAAGGCCCCGGTTTTTGCCACGCTGGGATGCCGTCTAAATGCTTATGAGTCCGAGGCAATGAAAGAGCTTGCCGCAGCCGCTGGCCTTTGTGGTGCTGTGATTGTGAACACCTGTGCGGTAACCGCCGAGGCGGTGCGCAAAGCCAAGCAGGAAATCCGCCGGCTTGCGCGCGAAAACCCTGGTGCTGCAATGATTGTTACAGGATGTGCCGCGCAGACAGAGCCTGAAACATTCGCTGAAATGCCGGAAGTGACACGTGTGATCGGCAATCACGAAAAGATGCAAGCCAACACTTGGACGGGACTGTCTGACAGCCTGAAATGGCCTGACCTGATCGGCGCGACAGAAAAGATTCAGGTCGACGACATCATGTCGGTGCGCGAAACGGCTGGCCATCTGATCGATGGGTTTGGCCGCCAGCGTGCCTATGTGCAGGTGCAAAACGGCTGTGACCACCGGTGCACTTTTTGCATCATTCCTTACGGTCGCGGCAACTCGCGTTCGGTTCCGGCGGGGGTGGTGGTGGAACAGGTTAAGAGGCTGGTTGACAAGGGTTTTGCCGAGGTGGTTCTGACCGGTGTTGATCTGACATCTTGGGGCGCAGACCTACCCGGCGCGCCGCATCTGGGCGATTTGGTGCTACGGCTTTTGCGGCTGACGGACATTACCCGTTTGCGGATTTCCTCGATCGATTCGATCGAGGCTGACCCCGCCTTGATGGAGGCTATCGCCACCGAGCCGCGCCTGATGCCGCATTTGCATTTAAGCCTGCAGGCGGGTGATGACATGATCCTGAAACGCATGAAACGGCGGCACCTGCGTGACGATTCGATCCGCTTTTGTGCCGAGGCCCGCGCCTTACGGCCGGATATGGTGTTTGGCGCGGACTTGATCGCAGGCTTTCCTACCGAAACCGAAGAGATGTTCTTAAACACCCTGAAACTGGTAGAAGATTGCGGTCTGACCTTTTTGCACATCTTTCCCTTTAGCCCGCGCAAGGGTACGCCCGCCGCGCGGATGCCGCAGATAAGGGGTCCCGAAGTTAAGGCCCGTGCGGCCCAGTTGCGCGCCGCAGGCGACCTTGCCTTGGAACGCCACCTTGCCGCCCAAATCGGTCAGGTGCATCAGGTCTTGATGGAAGCTCCGCGCATGGGGCGGACGTGCCAGTTTGCCGAAGTGGCCTTTGCCAATGATCAGACCGAAGGCCGCATTGTTGCCGCACGGGTGACAGGGCACATGGACGGGCAGCTTTTGGCAGAGGCGCTGTGATCAGAACTGCCGGATCGTATCGCCCGGCTGAAGGGTGGGGAACAATTCGACCACCTGAGCTTCTAGATCGGCGGTTTGGTTGCGGGCCGCAATGATGCCTGCGGCACGTCGGCCAATTTCCAGTCGGCAAGCGTCCATCGTCGCCAGACGGCGTGGCAGGCCATCGAGCAGTTCCACCCCGTTAAATCCAGCCAAACCAACTTTTCCGGGCACGTCGATACCCTGATCGAGACAGTACAAAAGGCCCCCGGCCCCGATCATATCGTTGGAATAGTATAGAAAATCAACACGCGGGCTGCGACGCAAAACGGCGGCTGTCATCTCGCGGCCTTTCAGCAGGGCTGATCCACCATCATAAAACTCGCGATCCACCAAGGCCATGCTGTTGCGGCGCAGCGCCTCCTCAAAGCCTTCCAGACGTTTCTTGGCACGAAAATCGTTGGGCATTTGCGTGCCCATAAACGCTATCTGTCGATAGCCCGAGGCCATAATCGCCTCAGCCATTTGCCGCCCCGCGCGGCGGTGCGAAATGCCCACTGCATTGTCGATCGCCTGCCCATCTATATCCATAATCTCAACAATCGGTATCCCCGCCTGGGTCATCATGGCGCGTGCGGGGGCCGTATGCTCTAGGCCCGCTATGATCACGCCCGACGGCCGCCAACTGAGCATTTCGTACAGCACCGCCTCTTCACGGTCGGGCAGATAGTTCGTCACCCCCACCACGGGCTGCAAACCGGTGTTGTCCAGCACCGCAGAAATGCCCGTCATTACCTCAGGAAAGACCATGTTGGACATCGAGGGAATAATGACACCCACCAAGTTAACCCTTTGGCTGGCCAAGGCCCCGGCGATTTTGTTGGGCACATAGCCCAAGGCACGGCTGGCCTGCAGCACACGTTCCCGCGTGCCGGGCGACACATCGCCACGGTTGCGCAACACGCGGCTGACCGTCATTTCACTGACACCAGAGGCTTCAGAGACATCGCGCAGCGTCAGGGTGCGCCGCGCTTCGGTGTGTGTGGGTTTCGCCAAACCGTATCCCTTCGTTTGACAGCTTTTATCGTTAAATCTTTCGCTTGTCCAAGCAGCGTTTTTAGGATATGTTAACGCTAACGGGGTCCTTTGAAGACCTTGGCGATATTCATTGCGGCCTGCAAGCTCTCAACCCAGACGCAATGGACCCAAGGGGGAGTGGTGGGCCAAATTCACTCCCCCTTTTCTTTTCCAAAATCAAAGTCGCCAAAACCGTTGCATAACAAGGGTTTTTCGGCGACAAGCCGATCAGGTCTTTGGCCTCGTAGCTCAGGGGATAGAGCGGCCGCCTCCTAAGCGGCAGGTCGATGGTTCGAATCCATCCGGGGTCACCAGACTATTTCTAAGCATCTGATTTCCTTTCATTTAATCGCAAAATTTGGAACTTTATCCAGAGAGTTGGAACTTTGGCGTTCTCCCTTTGATCCAGAGAGCGCCTTCTTTTTATTGAACGCCCTCGCATAGTGTTCAATTTCTTTCAGCGATTCATGGCCAGTCCATGCGCCGATTTGGTGGGTGGTAGCTTCAGCCTCCACCATTGCCATTGTGCGAGTCTTGCGCAGCCCATGCGCCGTTTTGCCGCTGATTCCTGCACTGCGCGCAGCTTTGGCAAACCACTGAGAAATGGATTTGGACGAGCGCGCGGCCCCCCTGCCCGTGGTGATGAAGGTCAGGTGTCGATCAGTGCGCGCCGCAATCGCACGGTGCAGCATATGCAAGTCGTCGGCCATGCTAAGGGCAAAATCGGGCAATTCACGCTTGAAAGGAATATCGACTTTCCCGCCCGTCTTGACTTGCTTGAACTCTAACCAGCCATCTGGGGTGATGTTGCCTTCACCCATGCGAATAGCATCAGAAACGCGCGCGCCGGTCCAGTGGATCAGTTCAAAAGCTAAACGTTCAACCGTGCCAATGGCCCAGTGTTCGCGAAACTTCAAAATGTCCTGCTGCTCCCAAGGAACATGGCCGTCAGACTTCGCAACGCTCTTGCGCTTGATACCGTCAGACGGGTCAATTGCGACTCTTTTTGTGTCTTTCAGAAATGCGCAGAAGCCCCGCCAAGCCCGCAGGCGGTTGTTCGCAGGTTTGCCAGAAAGACGGTCAAGGTCTTTTTCAATATGCTTGGTGGCAAGATCACGCACTCTGCCAAAGCCATAGCGCGCCGCAATGTCATCAAGCATTCTGCGCCGCACCGAACGGGTCGAAGCCTTTAGGTCGATCAGAAAAACGTCAGAGGCTTTATAGGCTGCAATCGCCGAAGCGATACTGCCCTCCACCATGGGGGCCTGCGGTACGACACCCGCCGCCTTGGCATAGGCTGCAAGGAACTTTGGGTGATCTTGCGGCAAGTCGGGCATAGCAACGCCCTTCTG
>CAXNKP010000185.1:0-5392 GCA_964202815.1 Stagnihabitans sp.
ACCGAATAAAGCGGCAAAATCATAAAGGGCAGCAACACATGCGTCATCGCGATAATCGTGCCTGTCATGTTGTACATCATCGACAGGCGACCCTCATCCGACAAAACCCCCATCCAGACGAGGGCATCATTCACAATCCCTTGTTCTTGCAACAAAGCAATCCACGCCGTTGTGCGCACCAACAGCGATGTCCAGAACGGCAACAGCACCAAAATCATCAAAAGCGACGATTTTGACATCGGCAAAACGGCCAGCAAATGCGCCACCGGAAAGGCCAGCAACATGCAAATGAGCGTGATGATACCCGACACAAGGAAGGTCTTGAAAAAGAGGTACAGGTATATTCTTTGCTTATCGTCGCCACGCTGCCATCCGGATTCGGTCAGCTTGCGGTCGGTTGCGACCTGATAGAAATCGGTCGTCCACTTTAACGCGGCGGCTTCCATCGCATACCACAGCGCAGGCGCACCCCATGCCGGGTCCAGCGTCAGCAGCGCGGCCTTGAACGGCGGCTGCATATCGCCCGCCTCGCGCGCGCCTTTTTTGAACAGGCTGATGGTGCCAGGCACGGTATAGTTGATCCGCGTGCCCGCCATGCCGGTGTTCTTGGTGGCTTGCATCTGGGCAAGGTCGGTGACCAAGGCCGCAAATGCTGCTTCGGGTGGGTTCGTGTGGTCAAAATCTGAATTGGCCTGAAACCATGCGGTCAGGGTCGGCGAGGATTTTGAAAACCCATCATGCTCGACCGAGCGTTTTAACATGTAGCCAATCGGGATCAGAAAGGTCAAAAGCACGAAAATCAGCAGCGGAAACACCAGCCAAAAGGCCTTTCGCTTTGAACGGGCTTGGGCGGTGGCAAGGGCCTCGCGCAAGGGACGGCCATCGGCAGTTTTCAAAAGCTCTGTCGTGGCCGTTGTCATGCCGCGTTCCTTTTTGGGCTATTTGGGCGCGGAGATTTCCCCCCGCGCCCTGTTTTGGGCCTTGACGATTATTGCGCCAACCAAGCTTGGAAACGCTCGTTCAGTTCTGCGTCATGGTCGACCCAGAAGTCTGCCGACGACAGCAGCGCGTTGGTCAGGTTTTCAGGCGCGGTCGGCAGATGCGGTGCCATCACCGTCTTGCCGTCCTTATAGATGATATCTTCGGCCATCGACGACTTGCGGGCCGGGCCGTAAGAGATCTGCTGCGCAGAGGCACGCAGGCCTTCGGTGGACGTTGCGAATGCAATGAATTCCATCGCATCAGCCATGTTCGGCGCGCCCTTTGGCACAACAAACATTTCGTTCTCGTAGACCTGACCATCCCAGACAATCTGGAACGGCTTGCCTTCGTTCATCGCAGCGGCAAACAGACGGCCGTTGTAAGCCGTGGTCATGACAACTTCGCCGTCAGCCAAAAGCTGTGGAGCCTGCGAGCCTGCTTCCCACCAGACAACTTCCGACTTGATGCTGTCGAGTTTCGCCAGAGCGCGTTCCACGCCCTCGGGGGTCGACAGGGTCGCGTAGACTTCGCCAACCGGCACGCCGTCACCGATCAAAGCGAATTCCAGAACTGCCTTGGCGCCCTTGCGCAGGCCACGCTTGCCGGGGAACTTCTCGAGGTCGAAGAAGTCGGCAGCAGTCTTTGGCGCTTCGCCGGTGAACTTGGTGGTGTCATAGCCGTAGACGTTGGCCCAGATGTCGGTCGACACCGCGCATTCGGTCACAGCGCCAGCCAAGAAGTCGTCAGCTGCGGGCGTGCCATCGGGGGCGGCCGGCAGGCTGGCCACGTTGATTGGCTCTAGCATACCTTCGTCGCAAAGACGAATACCGTCGGCATATTCGACCGAGGCCACGTCAACGGTAACGTTTCCAGCTTCGACCATCGCCTTGATCGCCGGAGCAGGGTTGTCGCTATCAACCATGATCGTGGCTTTGCCGGTGGCCGCGATGAACGGCTTCACAAAGGCTTCGGTCTGGGCTTCGCCGTAAGCGCCGCCCCACGACATCACCGTGATGTCGGCATTTGCCGCAAAGGCAAACCCGGTCAGCGCGGTGGACAGGATTAGGATCGTCTTCATGCAACTCTCCATGTTGTACGGTAGCTTGGTTTTGTTCAGTTCAGTGTCGTGCAGTTCAGTTTCTTGGCAGCCAAGTGTTCAATGACACTTCTCAAGGGTCAAGCGCACGAGCATCTTGGGGATGCCAGCCGACCTTGATCTTTTCGCCCGGCACAAGGACACGCTGGCCTTGGGCGTTGCGAGCTTTGATGACAAAATCGTCCGACCCTGCAACACGCAGACGGGTGCGGAAAAGATCGCCCATATAGATAAATTCCAGAACTTCCGCCTCGATCATATGAGTGCCGGCGGGCATTAGCTCTGGCTTGAATTCGACGCGCTCGGGGCGAATCGACACCACAGTTTTTGCGCCGATGGTGGTGACGTTGACGGGCGTTGCGTCAATCACCTCTCCGGTAGACAAGCGCACTAGGCAGCGACCACCGCTGATGTCTTCGATTACCCCCGCCAAGCGGTTGTTTTCGCCGATAAATTGCGCGACAAAGCTGTTGTCAGGACGTTCGTACAGGTCTTGCGGCGTGGCCAGTTGCTGGATGCGCCCATCGTTGAACACGGCGACACGGTCTGACATCGTCAGCGCCTCGCCCTGATCGTGGGTCACATAAACCACCGTGATGCCAAGGCTTTCGTGCAGGTGCTTGATTTCAAACTGCATATGCTCGCGCAGTTGCTTGTCCAAGGCCCCCAAGGGTTCGTCCATCAAAACCAAGGCCGGGTCAAACACCAAAGCCCGCGCCAAGGCGATGCGTTGCTGTTGGCCGCCCGAAAGCTGTGCGGGACGGCGGTTCAGGAAGGCCCCCATCTGCACCATATCCAAGGCACGTTTCACCTTGGCCTCGCGTTGGTCACGCGCCATGCCGCGCACTTCTAGCGGAAAGGACAGATTTTCGCCGACTGTCATATGCGGAAAAAGGGCGTAGTTCTGAAACACCATCCCAATGCCGCGCTTGTGCGGGGGCACTTGGTTGATCGGGCGACCGTCCAGCGTGATCTCACCGTGCGTGGCCGTTTCAAAGCCCGCCAGCATCATAAGGCACGTGGTCTTGCCCGACCCAGACGGCCCCAGCATCGTCACGAATTCGCCTTTGCCAATGGCAAGGTTCAAATCCTTGACCACCAACGACACGCCATCATAGCTTTTCTGCACATGGTCGAACACGACGAAGGCATCCCTTGCGCTCTGCAGGACCGCCGATTGAGCGCCAGTCTGTGTCACCATCTTCTCCCCACCGTAAAAGCCGTTTTACGGCGTTGTTGCCCAAGAGTTAATCCATTGCCTAGGCTGATTGCAAATGGGTCGCATCCCGACAAGGCTAGCCATGGCAGAAGCGTGGAAATCGGTCTTTTTGCGCCGAATTTACTGTCGGGAACGCCAAAGAGATCAAATATTGGGCGTTTGCACGACGATCTGGACAGGCCGTCGCAAAAACGCCGCGATTTCGAAGCGATTGGGCCACGCCCTTGGCCGTCTGGGCCGACAAGCGCGCCACGATGCTAGGCGATTCGTGGGAAAAGGACATGGCGGCAAGCAAACTTTCCGACACAAGCAACGGGCTGGTGTCACCCCGTTTTAAATCTGGCCAAGACCGAATATTTTCGAAAACCCTGCCAGATTGGTGCGGATGAAAGGACTCGAACCTTCACTCCGGTTAAGGAACAGCGACCTCAACGCTGCGCGTCTACCAATTCCGCCACATCCGCACTGATCTGACTGGGATGGGGGGGTGATAGCGAAGGGCGGGCGCGAAGGGAAGGGGTCTTGTGGACCGGATTTGGCCTTTTGGCGATCAAGGGGGCCAGCACTGGACGAGGGGGCGTTGCGGCGGTAATCAGGCCTATGCCGCAAATCACCCACCTTCCCAGCCTTGCGCCCTATGCCGAAACATTGGCTGCGATGGAACAGCGCGTGGCCGCCATCGCCGCAGGCACGGCGAAAGAGGCGATTTGGCTTTTGGAACACCCGCCCCTTTACACGGCCGGAACCTCGTCTCGGGCCGCGGATTTGACCGACCCCACCCGCTTTCCTGTGCATGTGGCAGGGCGGGGCGGGCAGTATACCTATCATGGGCCGGGCCAGCGGGTGGCTTATGTCATGCTCGATTTGAACAAACGCGGGCGCGATGTGCATCAGTTCGTCACAACGCTTGAGGCTTGGGTGATCGGAACCTTGGCCGCCTTTAACGTCAAAGGCGAACGCCGTGCGGGCCGTGTGGGCGTTTGGGTCACGCGGCCTGACAAGCCCGCAAATGCAGATGGCACGGTGCGCGAAGATAAAATCGCAGCCATCGGGGTGAAACTGCGCCGATGGGTCAGCTTTCACGGCATTTCGATCAATGTGGAACCCGACCTAGGCCATTTTTCCGGCATCGTGCCCTGCGGCATCCGCGATCATGGCGTCACCTCTCTGGTCGATCTGGGCTTGCCTGTCACCCTGTCTGACCTGGACGCTGCCCTGTTGGGCGAATTCCCACGGCATTTCCCGAGGTGAACCACATCGTCACCATCGGGCAAAAACGACCCAAGTCACTGTCGCGATCAGGCCACTTGGGTCATGCCTTGCTGGCGACAGCAAAAAAAGTCACGTCAGCCTGACATTTTCTGGGCTTAGCCCCAAGTCTGACATTGCTCTGGACACGGGTGCAAACTAAGTACTTCGCCATTCGGGGCAGAGTCTATCACGACCGCGCGCCGCACCTGACACGCAATAGACAGGAGACGCTAATGGCTGACGCAGCCCTGCATGGCCACGACGATGACCATGAGCACAAAGGGTTCTTTACCCGCTGGTTCATGTCAACGAACCATAAAGACATCGGGATATTGTACCTGTTCACCGGCGGGCTTGTTGGCCTGATCTCGGTCATCTTCACCGTCTATATGCGGATGGAACTGATGTATCCCGGCGTGCAGTACCTGTGCACCGAAGGCATGCGCTTTGTGGCGGATGCCAGCCAAACCTGCACACCAGACGGCCACCAGTGGAACGTGATCATCACGGGCCACGGTGTCTTGATGATGTTCTTTGTTGTGATCCCCGCCCTGTTCGGCGGCTTTGGCAACTACTTTATGCCGCTGCAAATCGGCGCGCCGGATATGGCGTTTCCGCGCATGAATAACCTGTCTTATTGGATGTTTGTGGCTGGGTCGGCGCTGGGCATCATGTCGGTCTTTGCACCGGGTGGTGAAGGCGGGACGGGCGCGGGCGTGGGTTGGGTTTTGTACCCGCCGCTGTCGTCCAAAGAAGACGGCTACGCCATGGACCTTGCCATTTTCGCCGTCCACCTGTCGGGTGCTTCGTCTATCTTGGGGGCGATCAATATGATCACCACCTTC
>CAXNKP010000186.1:0-5338 GCA_964202815.1 Stagnihabitans sp.
TGGGCCCAAGGCCAAGACTTGCTGCCGCAAGCTTGGCGTGGTGTAAGATGGCTTTAACGCCCGCCTAGGGGCCAATTTTCCAAGCGGCGCGAGGTTGCCATGACTGACCGATCTTATCGCTTCACCCATGCTATCACGCGCAAGCCCGCTACCAGCATCATCAACGGGTTGCGCGCGGTGGATACCGGCACGCCGTCTTTGGCGCTGATGCGCCAGCACCACGCCGACTATATCGCAGCACTCCGCTCGACCGGCGCTGTGATCGTGGAACTGGATGCCGCAGAAGCCTTTCCGGATTCGGTCTTTGTCGAGGATACAGCCCTATGCTTGCCCGAAGGGGCGGTTGTGATGCGCCCCGGTGCGCCAACCCGTCTGGGCGAAGCGGCCCTCATGGCACCGCATCTGGCGGCGCTTTATGCCGATGTCCGCACGATCAGCGGGGCCGACAGCTTCATCGAAGCCGGCGATATCCTTACCACCGAAACCGAGGTTCTGGTTGGCCGTTCAGCGCGCACCAATGGCGCAGGCATTGCCGAACTGGCCGCAACCATCGCGCCTTGGGGCCATAAGGTGCGCGAGGTGTTCACCCCGCCCGGCGTGCTGCATTTCAAAACCGACTGCTCGCTGTTGGATGCCGAAACGATCTTGGCCACCAAGTGCCTTGACGCCTCGGGCTGTTTTAAAGGCTACCGCGTGATCCACACGGCCGAGGGGGAAGAGGCCTGCGCCAATGCGATCCGCTTTAACACTCTGGTGGTCATGCCCGCAGGCTTCCCACGCACCCGCGACAAGCTGGTGGCGGCGGGGTATGACGTGCGCGAGATCGGCAATTCGGAATGCGCCAAGCTGGATGGCGGCATGTCGTGCCTATCGCTGCGCTTTTCGCCACCCGTTTAACGGCACGGCCCTAAAGCCCGCGCCGCGCGCGCAGCGCCGCGCCGATCGTGCCGTCGTCGAGATAATCCAACTCGCCCCCAATCGGCACGCCCTGCGCCAGCGAGGTGATGCGCACAGCCAACCCTCCCAAGGCATCCGCAATATAATGGGCGGTGGTCTGGCCATCGACTGTGGCATTCAGCGCCAGGATAATCTCGGCTACCCCGTCCTGCGCGATGCGCTCAATCAAGGCGGGGATACGCAATTCATCCGGCCCGATCTGGTCCAGCGCCGAGAGCGTGCCACCCAGCACATGATAACGGCCCTTAAAGGCGCGCGAGCGCTCCATCGCCCAAAGGTCGGCCACGTTCTCGACAATGCAAAGCTCGCCCCCCACCCGCGCGGGATCGGCGCAGATGGCGCAGATGTCAGCCGTACCAATATTGCCGCAGCGCGCGCAATCGCGCGCTGAAAGCGCCACCCCCGCCAAGGCCTGTGCCAAGGGGGCCATCAATCCCTCACGTCGCTTCAACATCGCCAGCACGGCGCGCCGCGCAGATCTGGGCCCCAAGCCCGGCAAGCGCGACATCAGGTCTATCAAGGCTTCGATGTCGCGCGGGGTTTCGGTCATAGCGTGCTTTCTGGTCCAAAGACCGGGGGTTGCCTGCCACCAGCCCCCCCGGGAGTATTTGCGCCTCGGTGAAGGATTAGAAGGGCAGTTTCAGATCGGGCGGCAAGCCCATCGATGCCGCAAGCTTGGACATTTCTTGTTGGCTGCGCGCGGCAGCATTGGCTTGGGCATCGCGAATGGCGGCGATGATCAGGTCCTCGACCACCTCTTTTTCCGAAGCGACCAGAATGTTGGGCGAAATATCAAGTCCGGTGATATCGCCCTTGGCTGTAACGCGGGCTTTCACCAGACCAGCACCCGATTCACCCAGCACGATGATATGGGCCAGATCCTCTTGCAGTTCGGCCATCTTGCCCTGCATCTCTTGGGCGGCCTTCATCATCTTGGCCATATCACCCAAGCCACCCAAACCTTTCAGCATCGGCATCTCCTGTTATTCTCGGCATAAAGATAGATACGGAGCGGCGCAGGGGCAAGGCTTAGGGCGGGGCGGAATTTTCGCAGAAAATTCGGGCGACGGGGGCTAGCTTTCCTCGAACGGATCCCATTCGTCGTCCACCTCGGGCAAGGCCGCCTCTGCAGCCGAAGCAGCCATCGCTTCGGGGGTGCGGATTGCTGTTATTCTTGCCTGCGGGAAGGCCGTCATGATGGCTTGCACCAAAGGATTGGTCATGGCCGTCGCGCGCGAGGCGGTCAACGCGCTGTCGCGCCCCTCGATGATCGTAGGCGCACCGCCTGACGAGACGACTGATACTCCCCAGCGTGTGCCCGTCCAACTTTGCAGGCGTTGGCCAAGACGGGCGGCCAGATCAGGAGCGGCCTCTGGCGTGGGTTCAAACTCAATCCGGCCGGGGGTGTAATGGGCCAGGCGCAGGGTAGCTTCCACTTCGAACAGCAACGTCATATCGCGCTTGTCGCGGATCAGGGCCACGACTTGGTCGAAGGTTTGGTAAGTGACCTCGGCATCGGTTTGCAGCGCCAGCGCCTGCCCGCCCTGCATCACGGCCCCGCGTGTGGGGGCAGCGGGGGCCAAGCGCATCATCGGGCTGTGCTGCACGCTGCGCCCTGCGGGCGCACCGCCCGCAACAGGGCCTGTCGGCTGCACATTACGCAGATGGCGCAAAAGGGTTTCCGGATCGGGCAGGTCGGCCACATGGGTCAGCCGGATCACCGCCATTTCAGCCGCCATCATGGCATTGGGGGCCAATGCCACCTCCTCCAGCGCTTTGATCAGCAATTGCCACATCCGCGACAGCGACCGAAGCGGCAGCCCTGCCGCCATATCCACGCCCCGCGCGCGCTCATCCGACGCCACCGTCGGATCATTGGCCGCATCGGGGGTGATCTTGATGACTGAAATCCAATGGGTGGTTTCTGCCAGATCGCGCAGCACCGCCAAGGGATCGGCCCCGTCAGAATACTGCCCCGCCAATTCGCCCAAAGCCGCCGCCGCATCGCCGCGCATGATCATATCGAACAGATCCAGCACCCGCCCGCGATCGGCCAGCCCCAGCATGGCGCGCACCGCTTCGGCCTGCACCAAACCTGCACCATTGGATATCGCCTGATCCAGAAGCGAGGTGGCATCACGGGCTGATCCTTCCGCCGCACGGGTGATCAAGCCCAACGCTGCCTCAGTCACCTCGGCCCCCTCGCCTGCCGCGATCTTTTGCAGCAGCCTAACCATCACCTCAGGCTCGATCCGCTTAAGATCAAAGCGTTGGCAGCGTGACAGCACCGTCACCGGCACTTTGCGGATCTCGGTTGTGGCGAAGATGAACTTCACATGCGCGGGCGGTTCTTCCAGCGTTTTCAACAGCGCATTGAACGCCGCCGTCGACAGCATATGCACTTCGTCGATGATATAAACTTTGTAGCGCGCCGAGGCCGCGCGGTAGCGCACCGAATCGATGATCTCGCGGATATCGCCCACCCCCGTGCGCGAGGCGGCGTCCATCTCCAGCACATCGACATGGCGGCCTTCGGCAATCGCGCGGCAGGGCTCGCACACAAGGCAAGGCTCGGTCGTAGGCCCCCCTTTGCCATCGGCCCCGATGCAGTTCAGCCCTTTGGCAATGATCCGCGCCGTGGTGGTTTTGCCCGTGCCGCGAATGCCCGTCATGATGAAGGCATGGGCAATCCGGTCGGCCGAGAAGGCGTTCTTTAACGTGCGCACCATCGCCTCTTGCCCGACAAGGTCAGCAAAGGTTTCGGGGCGGTATTTGCGCGCAAGAACGCGGTAGGCGGGATCAGGGGCGGTCATAGCGGCCTTTGGATTCGGATGGGGCAAGACTAGGGCCTAAGCGGCCCAAGGTAAACTGTTGCTGGACACCGCCGCGCCCTGCCCTATTTCATGCGGCATGAACACCGAGAATCGCAAATTGTCCCTGCCCGAGGCCTTCAAATCCGCGATGCGCGGATTGGTGGGCGCGTGCAGTCTGATCACTGTGGGCCAAGGCGAGTCCGCAAACGGGCTGGTCGTCACCACCGGCATCTCGCTGTCGGCTGAACCGCCGATGATCTTGGCCTGCGTCAACCGCGCCTCTTCGTGCTGGCCCCTGTTGGGGCGCGAGGGGGTGTTTGGCTGGCAGGCCTTGGGCGCGGCCCATCAACCCGTGGCAGAACGGTTTTCAGGCAAGGGCGGACTGCAAGGCCCTGCGCGCTATGCAGGGGCAGAGTGGGTCACAACTGACAGCGGCGTGCGCTTGCTGGCCGATGCCCCCTTGGCCTTTGCCTGTGCGGTCGAGGATATGATTGATCGAGGCACCCATTCAATCCTGATCGGGCGCGTCGTGCAGATTAGAACCGACCCCGAGGCTGGCGCGCTGCTCTATTGGGATGGGCAGTATAGGATTTTGCAGAATTAAGCCGGCCTCGCAGGGATTGTGCTTGCCCAAAGCGGCGGGCCTGCCGCAGTCTGGCTTATGATGGACAAAAACTTCCCCTTCGATGTGCTGAAAATCGGCCGCTCGTCTGGAATGTGGTGGCCGCGGGCTTCTTTTTGGGGTCGCGTCTCGGCCAATCTTGCGATGTTCAACACGCAGGCGCAGCCGCGTTGGGCTTTGGATGGGTTCAACGCATGACGCTCAAAGATTTCTTTATTGCTGGCCCCTATGACGATGGCGATGCGGTGGCGGGGCATTATTACGAAATGGCCTCGGCTGATCCTGCCCGCCCGCAGGTTTGGGGCTATACTGACCAGATCAGCTATTCACCCGGCCAAACCTTGGTGCTGCATGGCATGTCCTCGGCCCGCTTAGCGCGGGTTGAGATTTTGCGCGATGGGTTGGTGCCGAAAAAGCTGGTGGACGAGCAAGTCGCCATGAGCTTTGAACAAACGCCGCAAGATTGCTCTGTCACCGGCTGCGGTTGGCCAGAGCGCTACCGGTTGACCCTACCCAAGGATTGGGCCTCGGGCGTTTATGTCGTGCGCCTGACGGTGGCGGGGCATCAGTCAGAACATATGTTCGTGCTGAAAGCCGCCACGCCGCAGGGCATTTTGATGATCTTGGCCACAGGCACATGGTGCGCCTATAATGATTGGGGCGGGTCGAACCATTATCAGGGCATCACCGGCCCTCACCGCGCCGAGTTTGCACCGGTGGTCAGCCTGCACCGCCCTTGGGCCAAGGGCTTTGTGCGCTGGCCTGACGATGCGCCGCGCATACCGCATGCCTCTCCGCTTTTGTCAAAGCCGCGCTATCCGCATATGGATTTTGCCCGTGCCAAGGGGATTTCGAAGAAATACGCCTCGTCCGGCTGGGGTGCGTTTGAGCGGCCCTTTGCGCTGTGGTGTGAAGAGCAAGGCATTGCGCTGTCTTACGCCACCCA
>CAXNKP010000187.1:0-5333 GCA_964202815.1 Stagnihabitans sp.
CGTGTGGCCTATACCGGCGAGTTGGGCTGGGAATTGCACCACCCGATCGAAATGCAGCGCTATCTGTGGGAACAGCTTTTGAAGGCGGGCGAAAAGCACGGGATGAAGCTGGTCGGCGCAAGGGCGCAAAACTGGCTGCGGCAGGAAAAATCCTACCGCGCCTTTGGCAACGAACTTGGCCGCGATGCCAGCCCGCTAGAGGCCGCGCTGGACCGCTTTGTTGACCTGAAAAAGGATTTTCAGGGCAAAGAGGCGATGCTGGCCATCGGCGTTCGGTCCAAATGCTGCACTTTGCTGATCGACGGGCCGGCTGACACCGACCCATGGGGCAAAGAGGCGCTGTTGCTGAACGGCGAAAAGATTGGCCGTCTGACCTCGGGCGGGTATTCGGTGGCCTTTGGCAAGCAAATCGGCATGGGCTATGTGCGCCCCGATCTGGCCGAGGTGGGGACCAAGCTAAAGGTGCGCATCAACCGCGAACTGTGGGACGCCGTGGTGGTGGAAGACAGCCCGTTTGACCCGTCAAACGCGCGCATTCGCATCGATGGCTAAGGGAGCGGGCTGGAGGGTGTTCCTTCGGCCTTTTTGCACCCCCTTGGGGCATTGGGGCTATTCACGCGCCCAAGCTGCCACGCTATCGGCGGCATAGGCGTTGGGCGATCCGACATCCAGTTGCACCCAAGGGACCAAAGTTGAACTCAGCCCCTTTCGGGCAAGGCAACTTCGTCCGTGATGATCCAAACGGGACATCCCCACGATCTTGAATGGGGCATTCCACCCAAGAATACCGTTGACGAATCGCTTTGTGTTCTCTTATGACACCGATGACATGACACCGGTGTCATAAGCTGGTCGTGTCAGGTGCTTTGGCACCAAGGGGGGGGAATGGCGACGATTTACGATGTCGCCCGCATTGCGGGCGTCTCGCCCAAAACGGTCAGCCGTGTGCTGAACGGCGATGCGCCCGTGGGCAAAGCCACGCGCGAAGCGGTGCAGGCTGCCATTGCCCAACTGGATTATGTGCCTTCAAACGCTGCGCGGATGATGCGCAGTCATAGGTCGGGACTGATCGGGCTGATCACGGGTGCAATCTCGATGTCGCCCGAACCCACGCAACCGGCGGGCTTGCCGGAATTGTTCATTGTGCAGGGTATTCAAAAGTCGCTAGCCAATTCTGGCATGACGCTGATGATCGCCGATACCGGTGGCGTGGTCGAAAAAGCGGTCCCCTTGATTGACACCTTCCTGCGCCACCGTGTGGAAGGGTTGATCTATGTGGCCGAATATCACCAGAAAGTTGCGCTGCCCGTGATCTCGGACGGCACGCCGATGATATTGGCCAATTGCTTTGACGATCGCGGCACGCCCGCGATCCTGCCCGACGATTGGCGCGGCCAGCATGATCTGGTGGCGCGCCTGATCACCGCGGGCCACCGCCGCATCGGCTATCTGACGCTGCGCCCCGAAATCGCCGCTGGCCGCTTGCGTCTGGAAGGTTACCGCGCCGCCTTGCAGGCCGATGGTATCCCCTATGACGCCGCCTTGGTTGCGAATTGCGATCTTGAGGGGCGAGACGGTGAAACCCAACTGCTGTGGGAGGCGATTGATCGTATGCTGCGCCTGTCCTCCCCGCCGACTGTCTTTTGCTGCGGCAATGACAAGATGGCGCTGCGGGTCTACGGCATCTTGCGCTCGATGGGCCGCAAGGTGCCAACCGAGGTATCGGTGGCGGGCTATGACAATTACCGCGTTATTGCCGAAACGCTGTATCCACCGCTGACCACGGTGGATCTACCCTATACCGCCATGGGCGTGCGCGCAGCGCAGCGGCTTATGGCGATGATTTCCGGCGAAACCCGGGAAGAGAAAGGCCCCACGCTGGTTGCGGGGCCCGTCTACTGGCGGGATTCAGTCACAGAACTGCGGCCCGCCAATGTGTCTTTGTTGAAATCCGTCAGAGAGGAATGACGAAATGAAGCATCTTAAGTGGTCCGTCGCGGCCGTTGCGTTGATTGGCTGGGGCTCGCTTGCCTCGGCCACCGAAACCCTGTCCATGTGGTACCATGGCGCGGGCAATGAAGTTGAAATGAAGCTTATCGGCCAGGTCATCGCTGACTTTAACGCCAGCCAAACCGACTATGCGGTGGAACTGCAAAGCTTCCCGCAAGCGGCCTATAACGACTCGGTCACCGCCGGCGCCTTGGCGGGCAATCTGCCCGACATTCTGGACGTTGACGGCCCGAACATGCCCAACTGGGCCTGGGCTGGCTATATGCAGCCGCTGACAATTGACGAAAGCAAGATTGCCAACTTCCTGCCCGGCACCAAGGGCATGTACAACGGCAAGCTTTATTCGATCGGCCTGTGGGATGCTGCCATCTCGCTGGTGACGCGCCAGTCGACGCTGGACGCTTTGGGCCTGCGCACCCCCACGCTGGAACAGCCTTGGACTGGCGAAGAATTTGAAGCGGCTTTGAAGGCCGCCAAGGATTCGGGCAAGTACAAATACGCGCTGGATCTGGGTATGGCGTGGACTGGCGAATGGTACCCCTATGCCTTCTCGCCCTTCTTGCAATCCTTTGGTGGCGACATCGTGGATCGCACCACCTATGCCAGCGCCGAAGGTGCTTTGAACGGCGAGGCCGCCTTGGCTTGGGGCAACTGGTGGCAGCACCTGTTCACCGAAGGTTATGCGCAGGCTGACCAAGACGGTGCAGACCGTGACAACGGGTTTGGCGCAGGCGACTACGCTTTCTCATGGAACGGCAACTGGGCTGCTTTGGGAGCATTGAAGGCGTTTGACGACACCCTGTTCCTGCCCGCGCCTGACTTTGGCAAAGGGCCGAAGATCGGCGCTGCCTCGTGGCAGTTTGGCGTTTCGGCCAAGTCGGCCCATCCCGAGGGGGCTGCCAAGTTCATCGAGTTCGCGCTGCAGGACAAGTATCTGGCAGATTTCTCGAATGGCATCGGCCTGATCCCGGCAACGCCCTCTGCTGCCGCGATGGTTGACAACTACAAGGACGGCGGCCCGCTTGCCGTGTTCTTTGGTCTGTCCAACGCCCAAGGCATGGTGCGTCCGGTAACCCCGGGCTATGTGGTTCAAGCCAAAGTCTTCGAAAAGGCTGCAAACGACATCGCGCATGGCGCTGATGTGGCTGCAACCTTGGATGCCGCTGTCGATGAAATCGACGCCGATATCACCAAGAACAACGGCTACGCCGCACAGTAACAAAGGGCTGCGTGGGGGGGTAAATCGCCCCGCGCAGCGCTGGCAGAGGTGGTGCTTCTATCGCCTCTGCCATCTTATCGGGGTTAGGGTTGGCCATGGCATCCAAATTCACACAGTCCAATCGGACAGGCTGGCTGATGGCAGGCCCCGCTATTGTGCTGATCTTGGTCTTTGTGATTGCCCCGTTCTTTCTGGCTGTAGGCTTTTCTTTTACCAACCAACGCCTTGTTTCCCCCCATCCGGCCGAATTCACTGGCCTGTCGAATTACCGCCAACTCTTAGGCTTGGGTGTGCTGCATCTGGATCCGCTGAAAGATGCGGCCGGCGCTGTGGTGCTGGACGATCAGGGCCAGCCCAAACTGCCCGAATTGCGCAAGATCACCCGCAAGAACCCCGATTACCCGCAGTTTAACGGGATGCGCGAGTGGTTCTCATGGTCCTCGGGCGAGGGGCGCACCTATGTTCTGGCGCGCGATGTTGTCTTTATGACCGCGATCTTGAATACCTTTGCCTTCGTGCTGGTCGTGGCCCCGCTGCAAGGCGGGCTGGCTTTGGGGCTCGCGCTGCTGATCAACCAACGCCTGCGCGGCATCAATGTGTTTCGGGCGATTTACTTTATGCCCGTGGTGGTGTCGATCGTCGTCGTGTCGCTGTTGTGGAGCTTTATCTACAACCAAAACGAAGGCCTTTTGAACAATCTGCTTTCGGCTATCAGTTTTGGGGCAATCCCAAGGGTCGACTGGCTGGGCAATCCCTCCACCGCTATGGGCGCAATCATCTTCATGTCGGTTTGGCAGGCCGTGGGCTTTCATATGGTGATCTGGCTGTCGGGGTTGCAAACCATCTCGCCCACCCTCTACGAGGCGGGCGCGATTGAGGGCGCATCAAAATGGCAAACTTTCCGCTACATCACATGGCCGGGCTTGCGCAACACGGCGGTTCTGGTGCTGGTGGTGATCACGATGCAGGCCTTTGGGCTTTTCAGCCAAATCGATGTGATGACCAAAGGTGGCCCGCTTGACAGCACGCAAACCATCGTCTTCCAAGCCATCCAGCGCGGCTATGGCAAACAAGACATCTCTGCCGGTTCGGCGATTTCGGTGATCTTGTTCGTCATCGTGCTGTCGGTGTCACTGATCCAACGCTACCTGACCCGAGAGAGAGCCTGACATGGCCCAGATATCCCAAGACAATCGCGGCTTGCGGCTGGTGGTACGTTATACGGTGCTGTGCCTGATTGCGGCGATTTTCAGCTTTCCGCTGATCTTTATGGTCGTCTCCTCACTCAAACCCACCTCGCAGTTATTGGCCGACGCCCATTCTTTCCGCGCGCTTTTGCCGGTGGGGGATATCTCACTGCAGAACTACTTTGACGCCTTCAAACGCGCGCCTGTGGCGTTGTTCATATTCAACTCGGTTCTGGTGACGGGGGTGACGGTGATGGCTTGCTTGGCGCTGTGTTCGGCGGCGGCCTTTGCATTCACCTTTGTAAAGTGGAAAGGCCGCGATCTGGCGCTGACGGTGATCTTGGCCACGCTGATTGTGCCCTTTGAAACCATCGCCATCCCCCTGCTGCTTGAAGCATCCAAACTGCCGTGGATCGGCGCTGGCGGCATCACTTGGGGCTGGTTGAATTCGTACCGCGTCCAGATCGTGCCCTTTATCGCCGATGGATTAACGATCTATCTGTTCGTGCAGTATTTCAAAGACCTCCCCGCCGAGCTGATCGAGGCCGCCCGTGTCGAAGGCGCCAGTTGGTTCGCCATCTACCGCCGCATTGTTATGCCCCTGTCCGGCCCGGTGTTGGCCACGGCGGCGATCTTGAAGTTTCTGGTCATGTACAACCAATACCTCTGGCCCATTATGGTCACCCAAGAAGAGCAATACCGCCCCGTTATGGTGGGCTTGCAATACTTCTTCCAGCTCAACCGCGCCTGGGGCGAGATCATGGCCTATTTGTCGCTTATCACTGTGCCGGTGCTGGCCTTTTATCTGTACCTGCAAAAGGCCTTCATCGCCTCTATCGCGTCCACCGGGGTGAAGGGCTGATCCTTTCCCCTTTCATACTTGCTCAAATATCCCGGGGGTCCGGGGGCAGCGCCCC
>CAXNKP010000188.1:0-5297 GCA_964202815.1 Stagnihabitans sp.
CAGGCCTTTGTGGCCAAGCTGGGCGATGCTGCCCTGTGGATGAAACGCTCTTAAGCCGAAGCTGCCGGCGTAGCCGCTGCCAACTGCGCGCGCCGTGCCATTTCGCTGCGATACAGCGCTAAAAAGTCGACGTTGTCGATGTTCAACGCTGGGAAGCCGCCGTCTTGCGTGACATCCGAAATAATCCGGCGCACGAAGGGGAACAACAGGCGCGGGCATTCGATCAGCAAAAAAGGGTGCAATTGCTCGGGCGGCACGCCTTCGACAAAGAACACCCCGCCATATTCCAATTCTAGCACAAACAAGGTTTCTTTGTTGGCTTTGTTGGTCGAGGTGATCTTGAACTTTGCGATCACATCATAGGTGTTGGCCTGTGGACGCTGGCGCGCATCAAGGTTGACGCCCACTTGAATGTCGGGCTGCACCTCATTGCCGCTGCTGCCTTTTTGGGCCACAACATTTTCAAACGACAGGTCACGGATATACTGTGCCAGCGCTTGCATTTTCACCGGAGGCGGTGCCGCCCCGTTTTGCGTTTCCGTCTCAGTCTCGTCTGCCATGATCAGCCCCTGCTTTTAGGTCAAATTGTTCCTAACAGGGCTTCAGGGCTTGGTCCATCCCGAAGGCTTGTTGGAATCGTCTGGCGAGGGCGTCACTTCTATCGCCTCAGCCTCGATCACATCTTCACGAGCTGTGCGCTGTCCGTAGCGCGTTGCGCTTATTCCGCCGTCCATGGCCGCCATGGTGGCGCGGCGCGACAGGTCTGCGATGATCCAAGTCTGCACCCATGGGATCAGCAGAACCAACCCCATAAAATCTGTGAAAAAACCGGGCAAAATCAGTAAAATGCCTGACAGCGCGATCAAGGCAGAACGCGCCGCCTTGTTCACGCCCGCCCGCAGTGATTGCAGGTCCTTGAGCACGCCGCCCACAAGGTTGCGCTTTTGCCGCCGGATCAGCCAAATGCCGCCCAATGCACTACCCAAGACCACGCCCCAAGTCGCCAGAACGCCGATTTGCCCACCGATGGTGGCAAAAAGCCCGATTTCGACCATTGTCCAAGCCAAAAACAGCCAAACCACGCGCATTTTCGCAGTCCTTTAATTCTTCCGGCCCCACAGGTGGACTTGGGCCCTACCAGCCCTTACATAAGCCTCAAGTCATCCCACAACCACCCTTTAGATAGGTTTCCCATGAACTCTGTACCGATCCAGCTTATCGTCCTCGCCGGGATCGCAATTTTTTTGATCCTGAAGCTTCGTTCTGTTTTGGGAACCCGCGAAGGTTATGAACCCAAGGCCACTGCGCCCACAGCAAAATCTAGCGCCAAGCTAGAGGTGATTGAAGGGTCGCTTGACGATGATATCATCGACAATGTGGGCGACGACGCCTCGCGCTCGGCCTTGGCGGCGATGAAGGGGATCGAGCCTGCCTTTTCGGTGACCGAATTCCTTAAAGGCGCGCGTGGAGCTTATGAGATGATCCTCATGGCCTTTGACAAGGGCGAGATTGACCGTATCCGTTCCTTTGTGGGGGACGAGGTAGAGAAAAGCTTTGACGCCGCTGTGGCTGACCGCGCGGACCGTGGTCTAAGCGTCACCTCTAGCTTTGTGGGTCTGCGCGAGATGACGCTGGCTGTGGCAGAGTTTGATCAGACGACAAAACGCGCTGAAATCTCGGTGCGTTTTAAGGGCGAGGTGATCCGCGCCGTGCGAGACGCTACAGGTGCCGTCGTCGAAGGCAACGCCACAGCCATTCAGCGCCAGCGCGAAACCTGGACCTTTTCGCGGGTCATGGGTGCTGGTGATCCAAACTGGCAACTGACAGCCACCGGCGACTAAGCAGCCAGATCACATGTCGCGCCGACGCACCCTGAAACCGGACGAAGAGCAGCTTTGGCAAGACGTGGCGCGCACCATCCGCCCACTGTCTGAAGCGGCTTTGGCCCGTTTGCGCAAGGCCAAGCCGCTGCCGGTTATGGAAGCCAAGCCGATCATGGGGCAGGTCGACCCAATTCCTGCGCCAAAGCCCCACTTCACCGCCTTTCGTTTGGGCGAAAAGGCGCGCCCGCTGCGCTCTGCCGCCCATATTGCCTCAACCCCCGCCGAGGCGCTGGCCCAAACGCCCCTGCAAATGGACGCGCGCAAACACGCCAAGATGACACGCGGCAAGCTAGAGCCCGAGGCGCGTATTGACCTGCATGGCATGACCATGGCCGAGGCACACCCCGAACTGATCCGCTTTGTGCTGAACGCCCAAACCGCCGGATTGCGGCTGGTGCTGGTGATCACCGGCAAGGGCAAACCCGCCCCCGACCACGGCCCCATCCCAACCCGCACCGGCGTGCTGCGCCACCAAGTGCCCCACTGGCTGCGTATGGCCCCGCTGGGCCCTGCCGTGTTGCAGGTGACGCAATCGCACCTGAAGCACGGTGGCGGCGGGGCTTACTACGTTTACCTGCGCCGAGGGTAAGGTGCGCGACACTTTCGCCTGGGGTCTTTACACGTCGGTAAAGCGAATGTGAGAGCATAGCGCAGGAGTGCCAACCAAAAGGGTGCCCAAAGGCGCCCTTTTAACACGAACCACCATCAATTCAGATGGAAGCGTTGATCCAACTGGCCAGCGCCGCCTTGGGGGCCGCGCCGATCTTGTTCGAAACGACCTGACCATCCTTGAACAAAAACAGTGCAGGAATACCGCGCACGCCCAAAGCGGCGGGGCTTTCGGGGTTCTCATCCACGTTCACTTTAACGATCTTGATCTTACCGCCGTATTCCAGCGCCAGTTCTTCCAAAGCCGGGCCAATTTGGCGGCAAGGGCCGCACCATTCGGCCCAGAAGTCGACGACGACCGGGATGGGGGATTGGCGCACTTCTTTGTCGAAGGTGGAATCGGTCACGGCAACGGTTGCGGCGCCCATGATATGTCTCCTAAGGGATTTCAGAATAAGAACCTATGGGTGGTAAGGCCCTGCGTCAAGGCTTGGCAGCCCCATTGGTCGTGGCACGCCCTAGGGCGGCGCGCAGCATATCGGGGTCAAGTGACATGAGGCTGCCGGTTTGCGTCCACAAGATCGCAAGTTGGATGGGGCGCGTGTACAGCTGTTCCAACATCTGCTGATAAGCCCCCATTTGGCGCAGAATGCCTTCGGGCACGACCGATGCTGTGGCCGGAACGGTGCGGTTGCTTTTGAAATCGACGACCAGCACATGACTCGGTTGCACGATCAGCCGGTCAATCGTGCCAAGTAGGCGCTGGTCGCCCCCAGGGCTTGTCAGCGCCACTTCTGACAGGCCTGTTGCACAGATGGGCTTCAAGGCGGGGTCAGCCAAAAGCGCATGGGCTTGGTCGTAAAGGTCAGTAAAGCCATCCCCCAGTAATCCCGCCGCCACCTGTGGCCACAGGGCGGGCGGATGGTCGGGCAGGTGCTGCAGCAACACATGCAGCGCCGTGCCGCGCGCCTTGGCGGCATCGCTGTCTTCTCCCAAGGCACCCGGCAGCGCTTTGGAACCGCCAAGGTCGGAAGGCGACAGGACGGGGTTCACCAAAGCCGGGCGTTCGGCTTGCAAAAACATCCAGTCTTCTGGCGCAGGTTCTGCCGCAATTTGCTTTGGGGCCATTGGAAGGGTGTCAGGCCAAGTGCCCGATTGATGGCGCAGGCCAAGGGGCGTGGGCGTGGTGTCCAGTCGGGCCATACCCTGTGCCACAATCTTATGCCAAGCGCCCTCTTTCGTGGCCTTGCCATGCCCCGCCACAATCAGCCAGCACCGCGCCCGTGTCAGGGCCACATACAACAGGCGCAGGTTCTCCTCCGCCTCGCGCTGCTGCTTTAACGCGCGCAATGTGGCGATGACCGGGGGGCTTTCGGCGCTGGGGGTTTTCCACAGCATTTGGCCTGATGCGTCGGCATAAAGCACATCGCGGTCAGTTGGAGAGCGGTCTGCCGTATCGGGCAGGATCACGATTTCAGATTCCAACCCCTTGGCACCATGTACTGTCATCACGCGGATGCGCTGGCCTGACCCGTCGGCTTGGCGCTTGACCTGAACCGTATCCGCCTCAAGCCAGGCAAGAAAGCCCGTCAGACTTGGCACAGCGCCGCGTTCATAGGCCAGCGCTTGGTTAAGCAATTCGTCAATCGCGTCTTCAGCCTCGGCCCCAAGGCGGGTGATCAGGCGGTGGCGGCCGTAGTGGCGCACAAGGACGCGTTCCAACAGATCATAAGGGCGCAGGTAATCCACCTGATCGCGCAGGTCTTTCAGCAAAAGAACGGCGGGCAGATCCAGCCCGCGCAGCTTTTCCCAAAGATAGCCGGGGCGGCCGTGGGCCAGCATGTAAAGATCTTCCTCTGACATCCCAAAAAGTGGAGAGCGCAGCACAGCGGCTAAAGACAGGTCATCCTCTGGCGTGGCCAGAAACGACAGCAGCGCCACGAGGTCCTTGACCGCCATCTCTTCGCCCAACTTCAGCCGGTCAGCCCCTGCGATGGGCAGGCCTTGGGCTTTGCAGGCGCGGATGATTTCGTTGAACAGCGCGTTGCGGGTTTGCACCAGAATAAGCACATCGCCGGCATGAACGGGGCGCGGGCCTTGGCGGGTGATGATTTGCGTCCCGCTGGACAGAATCTGGCTAATCTGTGTCGCGATTTTATCGGCCAATTTGGCCACGGGGTGGCTGGGGCGGATCAGATCGACAGGATCCTCGAAGGGTGCGTCGTCTTTCACGTCTTCCGCCTCGATCAGGGGCCACAGATCAACCCGTCCGGGCAGATCGGGAAAGCAGGCGCGGTGGCTTAACTCGTCCCCCAGCGCAGCGGGCGACAGGTTGGCCAATGCCGCATCCACCACGTTCAAAATGGCCGGGGACGAGCGGAAAGAATAGCGCAGCGAGCGGTTTTGAAAAACCTGCAAAGCGGCGGTGAATTTGCCCGCAAACAGCGCTTGCTTTGCATCAAATGCCGCAACATCGGCCCCCTGAAACGAATAGATCGACTGTTTCTTGTCGCCCACCACAAACAAAGTGCGCCCACCGGGCCGCGTGCCTTCGCCTGCGGTGAATTCTTGCGTCAAATGCTCGATCACCTGCCATTGCTTAGGAGAGGTGTCCTGCGCCTCGTCCACCAGCACATGGTCAATGCCGCCATCCAGCCGAAACAGCACCCAAGCCGCGACAGAGGGGTTTGACAACAGGCCTTCTGCGCGGGCGATCAGGTCGTCAAAATCCAGCAATCCTTGGGCTTCTTTGCGTTTGGCGTAAAGTGGAAGGAACGCTTTTGCAAAGCCGTAAATGGCTTGGGT
>CAXNKP010000189.1:0-5236 GCA_964202815.1 Stagnihabitans sp.
TCACTTGCGAGTTCAAACGCCTAACCCATGTGGCCGACAAGGCCCCTTTGGATTTTTGGCTGGACCCTACCCTTCCCGTGGGCCTTTTGGCCAAGGCGTGAACCTTACTGCAGGTCTTTAAACGCTGCCGTCAGGCGCATGGCGGCCTCGACGATTTGGGAATGCGGCATGGCTATGTTAAAGCGCAGATAGGTTTCTCCGCCGCGTCCGAAGGCAGAACCTTGGTTCGTAGCGATTCGCGCGACTTTGGCGACGCGGGCGGTGAACTCGGCCTCGGTCATTCCCGTTCCGGTGAAATCGACCCATGACAGGTAAGTGGCTTGCAAAGGCATCGACCTAACCCCCGGAATTGAATTGACCGCCGCGTCAAAGGTTTGCCGATTGCGGTCAAGATACAGGTTCAGCGCATCAAGCCAAGCGGCCCCTGCGGGCGAATAGGCAGCCGTGGCCATATGCATCCCAAAGGAATTGGGCGAAATGCCCATTTTGTTTATCACATCCGAAAAGCGCTGGCGCAGCAGGGGGTCTGCGATGATGACATTGCCAATATGGGCACCTGCGATGTTGAAGGTCTTGGTCGTTGCCGTCATCGTCACCAATCGGTCCTGCACGCCCGCGATATGAGCCGTGACGTGGTGCTTATGACCGGGCATCACCAGATCGTTGTGGATCTCGTCCGATACCAGCACCAGATCGTGCCTTTTGCAGAAATCCGCCACGCCTTGCAGTTCTTCCACCGTCCAGACCCGTCCGCCGGGATTATGGGGCGAGCAGAGGATGAACATCTTCTCAACCCCTGTCATCTGGGCATCCCAAGCGTCAAAATCCATCACATAATGGCCTGCCACCGTCTTAAGCGGGCATTCCACCACATTGCGGCCCGCCGCTTTTATCACGCGAGCGAAGGCGTGATAAACTGGGGTCGTCAAGACCACACCTTCGCCGACTTGGGTGAAAGCATCCACACAAAGGGCCGTGCCGTTGACCAAACCGTGGGTGGTGAAGATATGCTTGGGGTCCACGCTCCACCCATGGCGGGTTTGCATCCACCATGTGATGGCCGCCAGATACGCGCTATCATCGCCGAAATAGCCGTAGATCCCGTGGGCGAGCATCTTTTCAAGTGCTGCTTGCACGCACGCAGGGGGGCGAAAATCCATGTCAGCGACCCACATGGCCAAGCCGTCTTGGGCGGGCACACCGAACATGGGTTCCATCGCGTCCCACTTGACAGAATGGGTGCCGAGGCGGTTGATCACGGTGTCAAAGTTCATAAGGCAGTCCTTTTTTGGGTACTTATTCCAAATACTACATAGGTATTGGGAAGTCTTCCTGTTGAAAATCATTAATTGGCATTTTGTTCTGTATTCCTGAAAATATCAGAACTTCGTTCCACCCCACTGCGCCTCTTGCGCGAAACCCTGCCAAACCGTAAATCCATGACATGATCCGTCCTATCTTGCTCCACCCCGATCCGCGCCTCAAGAAGCTTTGCGACCCTGTGGCGCAAGTGACGGGGGATTTGGTGAAACTGGCCCGCGATATGCTGGACACGATGTATGATGCGCCGGGGATTGGGCTGGCGGCACCGCAGGTGGGCGTCACAAAGCGCTTGATCGTTATGGATTGCCAAAAGACCCCCACCCCGGCCCGCCCGCTGATCTTGTTTAACCCCGAAGTGCTGTGGCAGTCAGAGGAATTCTCGACCTATGAAGAGGGATGCCTGTCGATCCCCGAACATTATGCAGAGGTCCAACGCGCCGAAGCCGTCACCGTGCGCTGGCTGGACGAGGCCGGCAGCGCGCAACAAGAAACCTTCAGTGGCCTTTGGGCCACCTGCGTGCAGCACGAAATTGACCACCTGAACGGCAAGCTTTTCATCGACCATCTAGGCCTGATCAAACGCCAGATGATCACTCGGAAGATGGAAAAGCTCAAGCGCGAGATGGCAAGGGCCGACAGATGATCCACCCCGTTTTGCGCTGGCCAGATCAGATTTTGACCACAGTGGCCGCCCAAGCTTGCGTCGATGCACCCACCTTGGCCTTGGCGCGGGATATGCTTGAGACGATGTATGCCGCCAACGGGCGCGGTTTGGCGGCCCCGCAGATCGGCGTGCTGTCGCGGGTGTTCGTGATGGATGCGGCGTGGAAGACGGGCGATCCGGTGCCAGAGGTGTTCATCAACCCCGAAATCCTCTGGCGCTCGCCGCAGATGGCCTTGGGGGCCGAGGGGTGCCTGTCGATCCCCGGTGTTGTGGCCGAGGTGATGCGCCACAGCGAATTGGTCTTGCAATGGCAGATGGCGGACGGCTCTTCCCAAGCGCAAAAGCTGACGGGCTTTCGTGCGATCTGCGCCCAGCACGAGATTGACCATCTGGACGGGATCGTGACGCTGGATCGCCTGCCCCCCGAAGCGCGGGCCGCCGCCATCGCGGTGCTGGGATGATCCGCCCCTGCCTGTCATGGCCGCACCAAATGTTGCGCACCGTGGCGGCCGATGTGTCGGAAGTGACACCCGAAGTCCGCTCCGTCTGGGCCGATATGGTCGACACGATGGTGGCGATGCCGGGCTACGGCCTAGCGGCCGTACAAATCGGCGTGGCCTTGCGCTTGGCGGTGGTGGATTGTTCAGCGGGGCGCGGGCAAGTGGTGATGATGGCGAACCCTGTTGTTCTGCACGCCTCGATCCACCTGCGCCCACACGAGGAGGCGAGCCCGAACCTGCCGGGCGTTTGCGCGATCATCCAGCGCCCCCGTGCGGTGACAGTACAGTTCTTGAACGCGCAAGGTGTGCTAGAACAGCGCGAGTTTGTCGACCTTTGGGCAACCTCGGCCCAGCATCAGATCGACCATCTGGCGGGGAAGATGTTTTTCGACCACCTCTCGGCGGTGAAACGGTCGATGCTGATCGCCAAAGCCGGTAAAGTGCAGAGGCGCGGATGAGGATCGTTTTCATGGGAACCCCGGCATTTTCGGTGCCAATCCTGACGGCCCTTGCCGCCCGCCATGACATCGTTGCCGTCTACAGCCAGCCCCCGCGCCCCGCCGGACGCGGCAAGGCCGAGCGCAAAAGCCCCGTGCAGTTGTGCGCCGAAGCTTTGGGCCTAACGGTGCGCCATCCGGTCTCGCTGCGCACCGAGGCTGCAGCGGAGGAGTTTGCCCAATTGGGCTGCGAAGCGGCGGTTGTGGTGGCCTATGGCCTGATCCTGCCGCTCGCGATTTTGCGCGCCCCTGCTTTTGGCTGCCTGAACATCCACGCCTCGTTGCTGCCGCGCTGGCGCGGAGCGGCCCCGATCCACCGCGCCATTCTGGCGGGTGATGCGCAATCGGGCGTTTGCATCATGCAGATGGAAGAGGGGCTTGATACCGGACCAGTTCTGCTTTGCCAAGAAACGTCTATCGGGGCAGAGGAAACGACCGCCGATCTGCATGACAGACTGTCACACCTTGGTGCGGACCTGATCTTGCAAGCCTTGGCGCGTTTGCCCGATCTGACGCCCATGCCGCAACCCGAAGACGGCGTGACCTATGCCGCCAAGATCGACAAGGCCGAAGCGCGGATCGATTGGACCCGCCCTGCCGCCGAGGTATCGCGCCAAATTCGCGGCCTGTCGCCCTTTCCCGGCGCTTGGGCCATGGCGGGGGACGAACGGTTAAAACTGCTGCGGGCGCGCCTGACGCAGGGCGAGGGCGCAGCGGGTCAAGTGCTGCGCGGCCTGACCATCGCCTGCGGCAGCGGCGCTGTTGAGGTGACCGAAGCCCAGCGCGGGGGCAAGCGCCCCGCCAGCGCGATTGAATTGTTGCGCGGCTTTTCATTGCCAGATTTTTTGACTTGACGGCCCAAAGCCTAAGGCGTTTCGCCCCCGTGCCGGGAGAGTATGGCGGCAAAGGGCAAGTAAGGGGGCCGCGGCTCAGGCGATCATAAAGCCGCCGTCGACGGGCATGGAGATGCCATTGACCATGGCGGCCTCGTCCGAGAGCAGGAAGAGGATCACTTCCGCGATGTCAGAGCTTTCGGCGAAACGGCCGGCGGGGATGTGGGTCATCCAAGCCAGCGGCTTTGGCAGGATCGCTCCACGCATTGCCGGCCATGGGGGTCGGGGTGACGGTCGGGTGCGCGCCGTTGACGCGAATGCCTTGGAGCGCCAACTGCTTTGCCGTAGGCCACGGCGTGGCCCGCAGGGTGCGAGGTGCCTTCCAGCGGCAGATCAATGCCAGCATTGGTCAGCACAAACTGGTTGCTGGGGCGGTCGTACAGATCCAGCGGCTTGCGATAATGCTCGACGCGCTCATTGCGCATGATGACGATCTTGTCGGCCATCCCCGCCCGCGCGATCAAACCTGTCCCTTCGACAGCCCATCAAAACATCGCAAGCGCACAACGATCTAGTAAGTTGCTCAAAGCAACAAACTATGATGTTTCCTCAAGATGTGAACAAGAATTCATAATTTCGGCCGACTTGAACGCCAATAGTTGTTAAGTTTCTGTTTTTTCCAGTCAAAATATGGTGCTTTTCTCTGGGCCTATACCAAAGATCCGCCTTGACTTCGGATAGATCCTCATATTCGTTGCGACATACAACATATCTGGTCCGCGGCAAGGAAAATCATGAACCGTCTTGGAATACACTCGTTCGTTTGGACGGCCGGAACAACCCAAGCCGGGATCGAAACCGCGATGGAGCAGTCAGCTGCCTGCGGCTTCCAGTTGATCGAACTGGCTTATCTGCGGCCCGAAAAGTTCAACCTCGATGCCTTGGCCAAGCGCGCGCAATCCTTGGGTCTGGACATTGCCGTGACCATGGGCTTGCCGCTATCAGGGGACATCTCCTCCGAAGAAGCCGATCAGGTCACGGCAGGGGCGGGCATTCTGGCTTCGGCGGTGGCGGCGGTGCGCGATATTGGCGGGTCAAAACTGGGTGGCATTCTTTATTCGGCGCATACGAAATACAATCGTGCGCCCACGGATCGGGGCCGCAAGAACAGTATTGCCACCATTGCCACGACAGCCGATCTGGCCAAGGCTGCGGGCGTTGATCTGGTGTTGGAAGTTGTCAACCGTTTTGAAACGAACCTGTTGAACACCACAGCGCAAGGGCTTGATTTCATATCAAAAACCGGATCAGATCATGTGCGCCTGCATCTGGATACGTTCCACATGAACATCGAAGAGGCCAACCCCGCCGCCGCCTTGCGTTTAGCGGGCGACACGTTGGGCTATTTTCACATTGGCG
>CAXNKP010000190.1:0-5232 GCA_964202815.1 Stagnihabitans sp.
TTTGCCAGCTTTTCGGGCACAACGCTTTGCGGCAGGACAACGGTCAGCTTGGCACCAAGCGACTGCGCCGCCCGCGCCGCACCTATGCCGTGGTTGCCAGAGGAAGCCGTCACCAGCGTACGGCCCGGCGGTAGGGCGGTCATCACCGAAGCAGCGCCCCTGATTTTGAAAGAGCCGGTAAGCTGAAAGTTCTCGGCCTTGAACCACAGGCCTTGCGCGCGCGCAGGCAGAAGGGGTGTTTGATAAATCTGGCCCGCAATGCGGCGGCGGGCCTGGACAGAGCGGGCAGCAGAGGCAAGGATCAGATCAGTCATTGGGCTGCCTTGGCACGGGAGAGGACAAGGCGCGCCATGGCAATGTCTTGCGTGGCAACACCGGTGAGGTCGGCGATGGTGATGTCGTCTGGCGCACGGCGGGCAAAAGGTCCTGCCAGCACGGTGCCAAGTTCCAAGCAATCGCCGAGGCCGATCAGCCCTGCGGCCCTGGCATGGGCGAACTCGCCATGGTCCAGCGATTGCGCCAGGTTGTCTGCGACGCGCAGGTCAGCGCGGGCGACAAGCGCGGTTTCCAACTCTTGCTTGCCGGGGCTGTCGGCACCGATTGCGGTGATGTGGCAGCCCGGCCGGATCCAGTCGGCGCGGATCAGCGGCTTGTCCGCAGGCGTGGCTGTCAGGATCACATCGGCAGTGCGGCAAGCCTGTTCCAAGTCGGGGGCAACGGTTGCACCAAGCAATTTTGCAACCAAGACTGCAGCGCGGCCCGCATCGCGGCCCCAGATCGCGATCTGAGCCTTGGGCATCAGGTGCCGCAGGGACCGCGCCAGCCAGTAAGCCTGCGTTCCGCAGCCCACGATCACAAACCGCTGTGATTTGGGATGACACAAGGCCAAGCTCACCACCGCGCCGCCAAGACCGGTGCGAAGGTCGGTCAGATAGCCCTCATCTGCCAAAAGCGCCTCGATCTGCCCGGTCAGGGCCGAAAAAACGAGAACGACACCGGTGCTGGAGGGCAAGCCCTTGGCAGGATTATCATAAAACCCTGAGGCGATCTTGACGGCAAAGACCGGATCTCCGGCGATATGGCCATATTTGATGTGGCAATCGCCATGCGCCTCGGGAAAACCAAGATAGCCGACCGGCGGCAAGTTGGCGCGGCCATCGCTGATCGCGCGATAGGCATCGCGCACGGCCTCGGCGGCGGTATCATCGACAAAGACCAAGGCTTCTATCTGGGGGCGAGAGAGTTGGATCATCAAAACCTCAAGGGGCAAGAGCCAGAAGTGCTGCGCGGGCCAAAAGCTCGGCACCTGGCGCTAGGACTGTGTCGTTGAAATCATATTTCGGCTGATGCAGGCCCGCCTCTGGCTGCAAATCTCCATTGCCAAGAAAGGCATAGGCACCGGGCATCACGCTCAGAAATTCTCCGAAATCATCCCCTGCCATGACAGGGGATGGTGCAGGAACCAAAGCCTGACCCGCGGCCCGGCGCAGGATGTCACGTTCGAAGGGGGCGTTCACCACTGGGCTGCAAGGGGTGGGGTCGAAATCAAGGGCCCATCCGCAGTCCGCCATTTGGGCCGATGCCTGCGCCACCGCCGTTACACGGGCACGCAAATGCGCCAAAGTCTGGGCGCGAAACGCCCGAAGCGTGCCAGTCAACACGGCCTCTTGCGGGATGATGTTTTGGGCATGACCGCCTTGAAAGCTGCCAACCGTGATTACGGCGGCCTCCATCGGATCGACCGAGCGTGCAACGGCCTGTTGGATGCCGACCATGAACTGCCCACCTGCCAAAAGCGGATCGCCGGTCAGGTGCGGCATCGAAGCATGGCCGCCTGCGGCGTGAAATCGCAGCGAAAACTCTGCCGTGCCCGCCATGACAGGACCATCGTGCACCGCCACCGCCCCCGCAGCAAGGCCCGGCCAGTTGTGCAGCCCAAACATCCTTTCCATTGGAAAGCGACTCAGCAATCCGTCGTCCAGCATCATGCGCGCACCGCCATATCTTTCTTCGGCATGCTGGAAGACCAGATGAATGCGGCCCGTAAAACATTGCCGCTGCAGGATCATAGCCGCCCCCATGAGCAGTGCCATGTGGCCGTCATGGCCACAAGCATGCATCACCCCAGGGTTTTGCGAGGCATGGGGCAAGCCCGTCAATTCTGTGATCGCCAAGGCATCCATGTCCGCCCTCAGCCCCACGGCCGGCCCGTCTTTTCCCACGGTGGCCACCAGCCCATGGCCGCCAATCCCGGTGACGACGGGTAGGCCAATCTCGGCCAATTGTCTGGCAAGAAAGGCGGCAGTTTGCGCTTCGGCGCAAGACAGTTCCGGATGGCGGTGCAGGTGGCGGCGCATCTCGACCAGCCGGTTCAGGTCTTGGGATGACAGCATAGCGCCTCCATGGATTATCTTGTCCAATGTATACAGAATGGTATAACCCCAAACAAGCTCGGTGAGATGCCATGACCCTGTCCGCCTATCATTCGCTTTGTGACGCCATAGCACTTCTCTTGCAGCCGCAAGCCGAAGTCGTGTTGCACGACCTTGCGACAGAAACGGTGGCGCATATCGCCAACCCCTTTTCGCACCGCGAGGTGGGCGAGCCGTCCTTGTTGCACGAGATCGACTTTCGCCCCGAAATCGCGCTGATCGGCCCCTATGAGAAGGTGAACTTCGATGGCCGTCGGCTAAAGTCGATCAGCGCGGTGCTGCGCGAGAACGGGCGGGCGGTGGGGGTGATCTGCATCAACCTTGACATGACGCATCTGCAATCGGCCATCGCCTTGCTGACGGCCTTGACCCGCGTGCCCCCTGGGGCTGGGCAGCCCGCCGTGCTGTTCAAAGAAGACTGGCACGAGCGTATAAACCAGTATGTCCATGCCTGGACCGCGCGGAACGGTGTCGTGATTGGCGACCTTGACCGGGCGCAAAAGCTGCAGCTGGTGAGCGAACTCGCCGCAGACGGCGCTTTTGGCGGCAAACATGCAGCGGTCTATGTCTCACGCGTGTTGCAGATGAGCAGGGCCAGCGTTTACAACTACTTGCGCGCCGCAAAAGGCGAGGAGGATTAGATGGATATGCAGACAGAAGGCGTCGAAGGAACCGTGGTCACTTTCGCAGGCGGCACCCTGCAAGAGGCCGCTTTGGTGGTTTTTACCGCCGAGGTCGCGGGAGAATGGCTTGTTGTGACCGACCGCAGCCCTTTCCATCCGGTCAGCCTGTCTTGGCCAGATCAACCCGGCGACCGCGGTTGGCTGACCTGCGGCACCACGCGGTTTTCGGTGCTGGACAGCCGCGAGGGTCTTTTGAACCGGCGCACTGGGGTTTTGTGTGTTGGTGAGGACACGCGCGCCTTGAAAAGATCCGACCCAGATCTGACATCGGTCGTCTTGCATGTGACCGAGGCTGCCCCCACGACCAAATCCGTGAGGCTAGAGGTCGACGCGACCTTTCGCGCTGCCTTGTCCGTCCAGCACACCGGTGTCCACCTTGCGGCGCTGGCGTTGAACCGGGCGGCTTCAGGCTTTTGGTCCAAAGACCCGCAAGACCCCGACAGCCTTGGGGCCCCAAACCTTGATATGGCAGCGGTGACGCGCTCTGAAATCAGCACACTGGCCTCGATCGATCACTATCGGTTTGGAAAATCGCTGCGCAAAAAGGGGTTTGATGCGGTCGGGTTCCTTGCAGACCTGCCGGCACGCGCGGCTGACGTGAATGCGGTGTTGCGGGGATTTTTGGCGACCCCGGCCCCTATCGGGATCTCTCCAGCGGCGGGCCCCCTGGCAGGCCGACGGCTTTGGTCCACATGCCTGAACGGGGCCGATGTCGCCATGCCCTGCGGGGGTACCCACCTGGCAGATTTGGCGGACTTGGCAGAGGTGATGGTCTTCATGGATGCAACCGAGGATGGCTTTGTCATGCGCACAACCAGTTGGCGCGCCCCCATCGGCTAGGTCAGGTGCGATGATTTTGTCGTGTCGGTCTTTGGCCTGTCGGTATCCTGCTTTCTGGTGCGGGTGGGCGGTGGTGCAGGGCGTTTGATCTGATCACGGGTCACCGCCTTACACGTTTTATGCCACCGGTCCTAAGTTTGCGCTTTAGCCGTGGTCCGTAAAACCGCATCTTGACCCGATTTGCCGTGACCTTGCAGCACCCCCGCCGCGGAAAGGTGAAGGCGATGTTCTGGGGCTTTTGTCACTTGGCAGCCCTCTTTGCGTCTGGGGCAAGGCAGTTCGCCTATGGCGCAGGCCAGTGGTCCGGCATACATGATCTAACGCCCCTTAGCGCGGCAGACATTGCAGAGATGAAAAAGGCGATCACGTCGCCCAACCCCACAGGAGCCGCCATGACATCTGAGGAGCTTTGTTTTCTGCCGGCGCGCGAAGTTCTGGCGCTGTTTGGCAAACGCGCAGTGTCGCCGATTGAGTACCTTGATGCCCTCCTTGCCCAGACAGATAAGGTGAACCCGGCGATCAATGCCTATGCGGACACCTATTTTGACGAGGCGCGTGCCGCTGCAAAGGTTGCAGAGGCCGCCTATCTTTCGCGCTCAAGCGAACCGCGCCCGCTTGAGGGGCTGCCGGTCGCGGTCAAGGATGCGCAAAGGATCGCCGGAAAACGCACGACGCAGGGCTCTTTGGTCTTGAAAAATCATGTCGACAGGATTTCCGATCCCATGATCGAACGGTTGCAGGCCGCCGGGGCAATCCTTCACGCGCGCACGACGACACCAGAGTTCTGTCTGTCGGGCACCTGCACCTCGCGGATGTGGGGCGTCACGCACAACCCGTTCAATCTGGCTTTCGGGCCTGGTGGTTCGTCGGGGGGGTCTGCGGCGGCGCTGGCGGCGGGTATGACACCAGTTGCCACAGGCACCGACATTGGGGGGTCTATCCGCATTCCGGCCAGTTGCTGTGGTCTGGTCGGCTTCAAGCCGCCACACGGCCGCAACCCCGACGGACCGCCCGCCAACTTTGACCGCTACAATCACTGCGGTGTCCTGACGCGTACTGTGGGCGATACGGCCCTTTTGCAGAATGTGATTTCTGGCCCACATCCGCGCGACCATGACAGCTTGCGAGAGCGTGTTTCACTGCCACTTGAGGCCAGCCACCGGCCCTTGCGTGTCGCGTGGTCGATGGACCTTGGATATGTGCCGATCAGCGCCGACGTGCGGGCCAATACGCTGCGCGCGCTGGATGTTTTCGCGCAAGGCAACTGTCAGGTGGAC
>CAXNKP010000191.1:0-5220 GCA_964202815.1 Stagnihabitans sp.
GGGAATCGGCACGGGCCGAAGCTGGTTCTTGACACGCATGTGATGCGCAAAACGCCGCGCAGCCGGGCTAGCATCTGGGACAAAACCACCAACAGTGTTATGATGCACATACGGTCGGAACGTCGGCCTGTTTAGACGAGGCAGCAGAACAATGAAAAACAACCTTCCCCTTTCTTTGGCATTGGTGGCAAGCCTTGGGCTTGCAGCGTGCCAAAGCACCACCTCCAGCATTCACGATCCAAATTACCGCACCAAGAACGGCGCTGCGACCGGGGCCATTGCCGGTGCGCTGATTGGCGGCCTTTTTGCGAAAGACGACCAAGCCGAAGGCGCCCTGCGTGGCGCTTTGATCGGCGGCTTGGTCGGGGGCGGCATCGGGGCAAATCTTGATGCGCAGGCTGCTGATATGCGCCAGCGCTTGGGAAATCCCTATGTCACCGTCACCAACATGGGCAGCTACCTTCTGGTCAATCTGCCCGATGACGTGTTGTTTGCCACCGGAAGCGCCACGTTGCAGCCCGCTTTGCAGGGCGAGATCAGCTCGATCGCGGCCAATCTTATCACCTATCCCAAAAGCACGATCGAAGTTGTCGGCCACACCGACAGCGTGGGGTCCGAGGCGATGAACATGGATCTGTCGCAGCGCCGCGCCTATTCGGTGGCCAATATCTTGATCGGGTCGGGTGTTCCTGCGGGCCGCGTCTCGGCCTATGGGCTGGGCATGTCGCAACCGGTGGATACCAATGCAACGGATGCTGGCCGTGCCAACAACCGCCGTGTGGAGATTCTGGTTCGCCCGACGAATTGACTGCAGGCCTTTGGGCAAAGCAAAAGGGCCCAGAGTTTCCTCTGGGCCCTTTTCATAAATTGGTGGGCTTAGTGCAGCTTGGCTGCAACCTGCTCAATTGACGCATCAATTGCGGCATTGGCTTGGGCCGCCGTCATCTGGCGCTGCAGCACATCAGCAGCCACGGCCACTGATACAGAAATCGCCTGATCGCGCACAGCCCGCTCCGCCGCCTTGACCGAGGAGTCAATCTGCTCTGCCGCAGCCGTCATCCGGCGCGCGATAGAAGCTTTCAGATCCACCTTGGCTTGGGCGGCAGCCGCCTCAGCCTCTTGCTTGGCAGTGGCGACGATGCGGGCGGATTGCTCTGCCACTTCGCGTTGCTTGGCTTCATAAGTTTCCAGCAAAGCGCGGGCCTCGTCGCGCAACTGGCGCGCCTCGTCCAGATCGGTCTTGATGCCAGCAGCGCGGGCATCCAGCATGCCACCGATCTTCTTGGGAATGCCCATATAGACCAGCAAGCCGATGAAAGCTATAAACGCCACGCCGACAACAAAGTCCGTGTTGCGAAGCGATAAGAACGGTCCACCCGCCGCAAAGGCCGGGGCGGCGAGGAGGATCATGCTGGCCGAGGTCAGAAGTTTTTTCATGATCTTACCCTTTCAGCCGGACAGCAACCGCTGCCGCAATCGCCGCGTCATCGGCCGTGCCACCAAGGGCAGTCACCAAAGCCCCCGCCGTATCGCGCGCCACTTCGGCCACCGCTTGCACCGCGCCAGCGCGAATTTCTGCGATACGCTTTTCACTATCGGCGGCCTTGGCCAAAATCTGCGCATCAGCATCTGCCATCGCGGCGTTCAGATCCTTTTGGATCTCGGCCTTGGTGGCAACGATGATTTTTGCAGCCTCAGCACGCGCCTGCTCCAGCGCAAGGTTATAGGCCTTCTCGGCCGCCTTGGCTTTGGATTTCAGTTCTTCCGCTGCGGCCAGATCGCCACCGATCTTACCCTTACGTTCGGCCAAAACCGCTGCAATGCGCGGCATCGCGATCTTGGTCAGCACGATGTAGATGATGACCAAGGCCACCAAAAGCCAAAAGACCTGGTTCGGCCAAGTGGCGAAATTCAGTTGCGGCATTCCCTTTTGGGAAGCCTCACCCGCAGCACCGGCCACGGTTTCCGTTGTCGACATGGCGGACCCCTACAGTCTATCGGGCGTGGATGGAACCCGGCCGGACAGGGCGAACCCCGTCCGGCCGATGATCAGATCCGGCAAGGATCAGACGGCAAACATCAGCAGCAAAGCGATGAGGAACGAGAAGATCCCCAAAGCTTCGGCAAACGCGATGCCGACGAACAGGTTCGCCATTTGGCCCGGAGCGGCCGATGGGTTGCGCAGCGCGCCGGACAGGAAGTTGCCCGCAATCGTGCCCACGCCGATGCCAGCGCCGCCAAGGCCTATGGTTGCCAGACCAGCACCGATGTATTTGCCCATCAGTGCGAATTGGATGAGATCGCCAGTCATTGGAAAGCTCCTTCAGAGTTCAGGTTATAGGGTTATTAATGATGCGCTTCGCCAACGGCGTCGCGCAGATAGACGCAGGTCAAGATTGTGAAGACATAGGCCTGCACAATCGCAACCAGAAGTTCTAGACCGTAGATCGCAGCAATTGCCGCAATCGGAACGACAGAGGCAATCCCCATGACACCCGCAAAGCCTGCGAACACCTTAATCACAGCGTGACCCGCCATGATATTGCCGCCCAAACGAATGGAATGGGACAGGGGACGCACGAAGTATGAAATCAACTCGATCAAGGCCAAGATCGGGCGCAGCACCAACGGCGCCGAAGACACCCAGAACATACCAAGAAAACCGATGCCCTTTTTGTAGAACCCAACCAAAGTCACGGTCAGGAACACCATCATCGCCAAAACCGCCGTCACAGCGATATGCGATGTCGGCGCGAAAGATCCGGGCAGCAACCCGAGCAGGTTCGACGTTACGATGAACGTGAACAAAACCATCAGATAGGGGAAGAACTTCGCGCCCTCGTGGCCCGTTACTTCTTCAACCATGTCGTGAAGGAAGGTGTACAGCAGTTCCGCGATCGATTGCGTGCGGCCGGGAATAACCTTGCGCGGTGCTGATCCGATCAGCATCAGCAAGCTGATCACCACGACAGTGATGCCCAGCCATAAGGTTTGATTCGTCGGCGTGTACCACGTCAAAGGACCTTCTCCGAACAGGGGATGGATCTGAAACTGGTGCATCGGGTCGATGACAAGGCCGCCTGCTTCTTCTGCCACGTTCAATCCCTTTCGTCATGCGCGGATCTCTCCGCGTCTTTTGCCATTTGCCTTGCCGTGCCCAGCATCACCCGAATGCCAGCCCCAAAGCCAAGCAAAGAGAAGATAACCAGAAAAAGGGGGCGTGTTCCGAACAGAACATCTAACCCAAAGCCAATCGCCAGCCCCAGGACCATGCCCGTTACCAGCTCGACCACCATCCTCCAGGCCACCTCGCCTTGCGAGAAAACCACGCCAGTCTTTGGGCGTTTAACCGGACCTTTGCCCTTCAGCTTTTCGATGCGGTCTTCCAACGCACGCAGCCGATCGGGGTTGGGATCCTGCTCCATAACGCCCTCTTCACTCTCGCGGCATACCTACGCAGAGGCGCGCTGTGAGTCAAGCAGGGATAAATCTGGGTTATCATTCTGATATAATACGTTTTTATATTACAGCAGGCGCGGCTTTTCCCCTGCGCCACCCCCCAAATCCAGCCCTTTTCATATTCAACCATCCGGTTGACCTTACCCACATAGCCCCCAATACTGCCGCCATGATAAACACCCTCGACCAAGTTTTCGCCGCCCTCGCCGACCCGACCCGCCGGGCGATCTTGGCGATGTTGCTTGAAGATGACATGGCCGTCACCGATGTGGCCGAACCCTTCGCCATGTCACTGGCGGGCATTTCCAAACACTTACAAATCTTGGCCGAGGCAGGCCTTATCGCCCAAGAAAAGCGCGGCCGCGTCAAATGGTGCAAGCTAGAGCCTGATGCGCTGCGCGCCGCTTCGGTCTGGATGCAGGGCTTTGGGGTGTTCGATCCCATCGACCTTGACGCCTTCGAACGCTTTTTGGCAGACGAGTTATCTGATCCTTCCCCCTGACCCTTTCATCTTGGTCCAAATACTTCGGGGTGCGGGGCAGGCCCCGCTGTTAGGCTGGCGGCTGAAACCACGCCGCATAACTGGCACGCAGGGCGGCTTTTTGCACCTTGCCCATAGTGTTGCGCGGCAATTCATCCAAAACCACGGCGGCTTTGGGCTGTTTGAACCGCGCCAGACGGTTTGACAGGCTGGCCAGAACGGCGTCAGGGTCCAGTGCTTTGCCCTTTTGGGCGACCAGAACCGCAAAGACGGCCTCGCCAAAATCGGGGTGCGGCAGGCCGACCACGGCACTTTCCAACACATGAGGGTGATCGTCCAGCGCCAGCTCCACCTCGATTGGGTAAATGTTGAACCCGCCGGATATCACCAGATCCTTAGCCCGCCCCACGATCTGCACATAGCCGTCGGCGTCGATCTGCCCCAGATCGCCGGTGATAAACCAGCCATCCGGCCGCAGTTCTTCGCGGGTTTTTTCGGGCATCTGCCAATAGCCCGCAAAGACATTGGGCCCGCGGACTTCAATTCCACCCACACCGCCCTGCGGCACCTCGGCCCCCTCAGCCATGATCCGCAGCTCTACCCCCGGCAGCGGGAACCCCACAGTGCCCGCACGGCGCTCGCCTTCGTAGGGGTTTGAGGTGTTCATATTGGTTTCCGTCATGCCATAGCGTTCCAAGATGCGGTGGCCGGTGCGGGCGTAAAACTGGCGGTGGGTATCGGCCAAAAGCGGGGCCGAGCCGGAAACGAATAGCCGCATATGCGCTGTCAGCGCGTGGTCAAAACGCGCATCCTCCAGCAGGCGCGTGTAGAATGTCGGCACGCCCATCAGGGCGGTGGCCTGTGGCAACAGGCGCACAACAGTGCCCGCATCAAACCCCGGCAGGAAGATCATCTGCCCACCCGTCAGCAAACTGACGTTTGAGGCAACAAATAAGCCATGTGTGTGGAAGATGGGCAAAGCGTGCAGCAGCACATCCAAAGCTGTAAAGCGCCACAGATCCGCCAAGGTCTGCGCATTCGACAAAAGGTTGTCATGCGTCAGCATCGCACCCTTCGACCGGCCTGTCGTGCCCGATGTATAAAGGATCGCCGCCAGATCCGACCCTCCGCGCTCCGCTGGCGCGAACACTGGTTCAGCAGCGCCAAGGTCAGCGCCAAAGCTGCCGCCACCCTTGGCGTTTAGGGTCTTAAGGGTGGTTTGGCCGGCCACGCCAGCCAGCACCTCGGCCTTGGCCGGATCGCAGATAAACAGGCGGGGG
>CAXNKP010000192.1:0-5176 GCA_964202815.1 Stagnihabitans sp.
ATATCCCCTTGATGTACGCGGTTTTGACCATGGATCCGGCGATGAGCCATGGTCATTGGCTGTTGATCACGCTGACCTGCGGGGTGGGTGGGTCGATCCTGTCGATCGGATCGGCAGCGGGGGTGGCGCTGATGGGGCAGGCCCGCGGGGTTTATACCTTCATGGCCCATCTGCGTTGGGCTTGGGCGGTGGGCTTGGGCTATGGGGCGTCGATACTGACGCATCTGTGGTGGAATGCGGCTTTGTTTTAAGGCAGGGGTTTCACACCCCCGCACCCGCGTGGAGTATTTGCGCCAAGATAAAGGCGGGCAGGGCGCTGTCAGCCCATCTTCAAGGCAACATCCAGCATGCGGTTGGAAAAGCCCCACTCGTTGTCATACCAGCCAAACACGCGGACAAGACCAAATTTGGTGACGCGGGTTTCGGGCAGGGCCATAAGGATGCTTTCGGGTCGCGCCCGCAAGTCTGAGGAGACAAGGGGCGCATCGGTGGTGCCGATGACGCCGCCTGCCGCGCGCAGTTTTGCGTTGATTTGAACCCCTGTCGGGGCGGTTTGCAGCATAACGGCAAGGTCTACCGCCGATACAGAAGCGGTGGGGACGCGCACGGCAGAGCCTTCGATGCGGCCGGCGATGTCGGGCAGCACGATGTCCAATAGGCGCTGGGCCGAGGTCGTGGTGGGCACCATCGACAGCGCCGCTGCGCGCGAGCGGGCATAGTCGGCGGCGGGGGCGTCGGTGGTGGGTTGGCTGCCGGTGTAACAGTGGATCGTCGTCATCGAACCTGTGACCACACCCCAAGTTTCATGCAGCAGCTTGACCAAGGGGGCCAAAGCATTGGTGGTGCAAGATGCGTTGGAGATGATGCGTTGGTCTTTAAGCAGGGCTTCATTCGCGCCTAAAACGACTGTGAGGTCGGCCGCTTTGGAGGGCCCCGAGATCAGCACGCGCTTGGCCCCTGCCGTTAAGCCTTGAGAGGCGACATCCATTCGGTCGGCGCGGCCCGTGCATTCCAGCACAACATCCACGTCTGACAGATTCAGCGCGGACAGATCAGCGCTGCGGTGCAACGGGATAGGGTGTCCGTTGACGACAAGGGCGTTGCTGGTCAGGCTGACTGTGCCCCGCCACGGGCCAAAGACAGAATCGTATTGGAACAAGTAGGCGCACATCTCGGCTGCCGCGATGTCGTTGATGCCTGAAATTGTCAGCCCCGGCCAAGTGGCGGGCGATTGCGCCCAAGCCCGCAAGACAGAGCGTCCGATCCGGCCAAAGCCGTTGATGAAGATCTGCATCCTGCTCTCCTATTTTTTGATACATGAATTTGATCATATTCTGCGACGGGCTGCAATGCGCCCTTGGGCGGGACTTGACCCAAGCCGCATGCTGCGGCACACCGGTTTGGTCAGAGGAGGACGCCATGACCCTTTCCCGCAGCCCAGCCTTTTCGCGCGCTGTCAAGATCGCCCCGTCGATCCTTGCCGCCGATTTTGCCAATTTCGGGGCCGAGTGCCGCGCTATTGAAGCGCAGGGCTGCGACTGGGTGCATATTGACGTGATGGACGGCCATTTCGTGCCGAACTTGACCTTTGGGCCGGCCATGTGTGCAGCCCTTCGGCCGCATATCGCGGGTGTGATGGATGTACATTTGATGATTTCTCCGGTGGATGCCTATCTAGAGGCTTTTGCCAAGGCGGGTGCCGATATTCTGACAGCCCATCTGGAAAGCGGGCCGCATATTCACCGCACGCTGCAAGCCATCCGCGCTTTGGGCTGCAAGGCGGGGTTGGCCATCAACCCCGGCACGGGGATTGAGGCGGTGCCCTATCTGTTGGACGATATCGACCTGATCTGTGTGATGGCGGTGAACCCCGGCTTTGGCGGGCAAAAGCTGATAGCCTCGCAGATGGACAAGATCGCCGCCTTGCGGGCGATGATCGGGGCGCGGCCGATCCATATCGAGATTGACGGCGGGGTGACCTTGGACAACGCCCGCGCCTTGGTGGCGGCGGGGGCGGACGCGCTGGTGGCGGGGTCTTCGGTGTTCAAGGGCGGTACGGCGCAGAACCCTGCCGCCTACGGGGCCAATATCCGCGCTTTGCGGCAAGCGGCGGAGGCGTAAAGGGGGCCCGCCCCCTTAGACCCCGGGGATATTTGGGCACATATGAAAGGATCAGGGTTTTAGGGCTTGATCCAGTTTTTCCAAGAACAGGTCGGCCTGCGACTTTTGCAGGATCAGAGGCGGGCGGATTTTCAGAGTGTGGCCCTTGGGGCCGGTGGCTGAGATGAGAACCCCCGCATCGCGCAAGGCGTTGACCACGCGGGCGGCCTTTGCCCCGTCGGGGGCCCCATCTTGGGTGATGTCTTGGCCTAAGAACAGACCCGTGGCGCGCAGAGGCCCGAGGCTGGCGTGGGTTTTGGCCAAGGCGCGCAGGCCATCGGCCATGTGCTGGCCAACGGTGGCGGCGTTGTGCAGCAGGGCTTCGTCTTCAATCACCTCCATCACCGCGATGGCGGTGGCGCAGGCCACCGCGTTGCCGCCGAAAGTGTTGAAATACCGCCCCTTTGCGCCGAACTCGGCCAAAACCTCGGGGCGCAGCACCAAGGCCGCCACGGGGTAGCCATTGCCCATGGGCTTACCCAAGCTGACCATATCGGGCACCAGCCCGTGGCGTTCAAATCCCCACCAATGCCCGCCGGTGCGCCCGAAACCAGGTTGGACCTCGTCGGCGATGAACAGGCCGCCGGCTTTGCGGATCACGTCGACGGCTGGTTGCAAGAAGCCCGCAGGGTCGGCGAACACGCCGTCTGACGAGAACACGGTGTCCACGATCAGCACGGCGGGTTTGATGCCGTGGCGCACAAGGTCGTCCACCGCCCCTTGCACGGCAGCTGCAAAGGCCTGCCCCAGATCGCCTGCCATTTGTGCGGGATCCGGTGCGGGAACCGTGCGCACATGTTGGCCCAAAGCCACGCCAGACCCCAGCGAGGGTGAGAGGCCCGACACCGTATGCGTCACCCCATGATAGGCGTTTTGCGTGACGATCACGCCGGTGCCGCCGGTTTGGGCAAAGGCGATGCGCAGGGCCAGATCATTCGCCTCGGATCCGGTGCAGGTGAACATCACCTGCGACAGGGCGGGCGGGAAATGCGACAGCAGCTTTTCGGCGCAATCCAGCACGACCTCGTTCAGATAGCGGGTGTGGCTGGCATAGGTCGCGGCCTGTTTGGCGGTGGCTTGGGTGACATGGGGGTGGCAATGGCCAAGGCTGGCCACATTATTGTAGCAATCAAGATAGGCCTTGCCCTCGGCATCATAGAGCCAAACCCCGGCGCCGCGCACCAGATGCACGGGGGTTTCGTAAAACAGCCGATAGGCGGGCCCCAGCAGCCGCTGGCGGCGGGCGACCAAGGCTTGATCTTGCACCGACAGGTTGCCTTGGCCGGGGACATAGGCGTTGACCATCGTTTCATCGCGTTTCATCGCTTACCCCCACAGGCTGGACAGGTTCAGGCCCACCAATGCGCGCAGCCCCGCGCTGGCCGAGGGGACGTTGCGCAGAATATAGGGCGCGTTGTCAGGATAGCGCGCCGCGCGGGCCGAAGCTATGGCGAGTGTGGTCAGCATCCGCGCCGCTGTCAGGGGAACAAACAGGCTTTTCTCAAGGTCAGTCAGCGGCAGGATGGCGTGATAGGCGCGGGCGAAGGTGGCCAGGCTTTGCAAGGGCGCGTCTGGGTCAACCTGATAGCTGGCGGCCACGGCCATGTCGCAGATGAGCGGCGTTTCCACCATATCGCCAAAGTCGAGGATGCCCACGATGCGGGTCGGGTCGGCCGGATCGGTCAGCAGGTTGTGCGGGTTCATGTCGTTATGCACCACCTGCCAGCGGCACTGGGGCAGATGGGGCAGCACCGTTTCCTCGAACGTCTTCAGCGTTTGGGTACACAGCGCGCGCAGATCAGGAGTGATATCGCCCAGCAAGGGCCGCAGGCGGGCGGTGTGGCGGATATCCCATTGCAGGTCTTGGCGGCTGGCGGGGTGGGTGAACCCTTGCAAGCCCAGCGACAAGCGCGCCGCTGCCTGCCCAATGGCCGCGCGTTGGGTCATCGACTTGGGCGCAAGGTGCAGCGGGTGGCCTTCAAGATAGGTCAAGAGACGCAGGATGCCGTAGGGCGTGGCGACTTCCGTCGCCCCTGTTTTGGTGCGGACCACGCGGGGGACGGGCAGGGCGCTGCCTTCCAAGTGTAACAGGGCGCGGGTTTGAAACTGGGTAACCTCTTCCGGCTCTGCCGGATTGGCCAGTTTGAGCACATAGCGCCCTTGGGCCGCACTGACGCGGTAGTTAAGATCGCGCTCGGATGTCAAAGGGTGCAGTACACCGGTCAGTCCCCAATGGGTTTGCAAAAGGTCTCGCGCAAGAGCTTCGGCCAGAACCGGGGGCGGGGTGGTGAGATTGGCGCCAAGCGTGGGGGTCATGGGGGCTCCTGTCGCGCTATCAAGAGCAAGGGAGGCGGGCTTGTCAATCAAGCTCGATCCACAGCGGCAGGTGATTTGGGCTGATTTCGTCGGGGTCGCTGGCTTGCTCAGCCAGAGGATGCTGACGGGGCAGCGGCGCAAGAGGGCTGCGGAACAGAATCATCTGGCCAAATGGGCGGCAGCGGAACGCGTGTTCGTGCAAAACGGACCCCAAATCCTTGGCCGAGGCGAAGGCTATCGCAGGATTGCACTCCATATCTGCCAAAAGCGCGTGCCGTTATCGACGCCTTTTCCCCGTTATTTTCAGGGAAGTTCTTGAAAGTTGGCGCTGTCGGCCTATCTTGCCTTGCGTTTCAGGGTGCACAACCGGTAGAGCCGATTGCGGCCATAGCCGCGATAGCCAGACCTGATGTTGTAAGAAATCAGTCGCATGGCAGAGGGGTACCGCGCTGCCAGACGGGCGGATTGGCCAAAAAGCAGGCCTTTTGCAGGCCAAGCCAAAGCCGGCAAGGCCGCATCAAGGGTCATTCTTGTCGCGGGGCTTGCTTTTGCACGGGAAAGAGAGCATGTAAGAGGGGCGAACCGCTAATTATCGACCCTGTCTGGCTACGGCTGCAGCTTTCGATCTTGACGTGACTGCGCCGGGCCATCGCATTCCTGCGGATGGCAGACAAACAGGAGTACACACGATGGCTAAGGG